>JAGHBX010000553.1 GCA_021160785.1 Planctomycetota bacterium
AAATCGTCATCCTGGGTAAATACAATATAGCCGTAACCGGGGATCGATATGCCGTTGGGAATCTCATACTTTGTCAGGTCCGATCCGCTATCGCTTAGATACCAGTTGCCGATGTTGATCGGATCGCTGGTTGTGTTGTACAGTTCGATCCAGTCGTTAGGATAAACATCGGAATGTGCAAGTATCTCGTTTATAACGATAGCACCTATTTCAGGGATGAGGCCCGTATCATCTACACCGGGCGAACCGCCTGCTGTTGCGCTTGGTCGCCATCCGGCCCTTTCATCCCACAGGTTCAGATCAATTGCAGAGGCATCCTTTATAGTCAGCGAAAACCCGTCGCCATCGGTTATGTCGTACCAGCCGTCGGAATAATCAAACGTCTGTATCTTCGTATTGGCAGCATCGCGAAGCCTGATCTTTTCACCGTTGTTACTCAAAGAGCCGGTGTAGCTGCCCGGGGCGATATTAATGCCGGCAGTATCATAACGTGCCGCAAAGGCTGCCTGGTCTTCGACAACAACGATATACTCACCAGCTTCAAGCTCGACATCGCCGAAGGTATAGTTGATCCCGTCGATGAAACTCACAAGGTTTAAATTGATCGCTTCTGCGCCGATGTTTTTCAGCTCGACATATTCAAAGCCATCATCGCCAAACAGCGGATCGACCACCAACTCGGCAGCGGTGGGATCGGTTGGATGGTACATCAACTCTGTAATACGCAGGTTATCGATGATCGGCCCCAGCGAATAAGTTGCTTCAGTCAAAGCACTCCACTCCTGCAAGGCCTGGTTATAAGCCCTTGCCTTTACGTGTTCACTTTTGGTCACGTTGACTTCTGTCTGATTACCCATAATCTCGGCATCAAACTTTACCGAGATAAGGAAATCCGAACCGTTTGCCGACGCATTCATAGCATGAATCGCCAGGAGATTATCGCCGGCAACTAAGTCGCCGATGGAGTCGCTAATGTCAATAATTCGCCATTGAACGGCCTCTTCATCGCTATGGCTGAAAGTGGCATGACTGTTCCATTCAAGAGGATCGGTGTTGCCGTCCCTGCCGGGGGCGTTGGCATGAGCTATCTCCGTGCCATTAAAGTACGCAACAAATCCATCATCGTAACGAACCATTATTTTCAAAGTCCCGATACTTGACAAAAATTCCGCTGAAATGTTGAACGGAATCCGTATATAGCAACTTGAATTGACGGCTTGCATTTGCGTTTCGACATCGATATTGATGTAGTTGTCAAACTCCCAGCTATCATCAAAACCGATCCCGCCTATGCCGCCTGTCCACGATGAATCGTCAAAAATATAATCGTTCTTCCAGGCATCGCCTATTTCCGATGTCGGCACGAATACTCTCCGGTTACTGCTTTCATCAGGCAGGCTGCCTGAGCCGGAGCCAGACCCCTGGGCATCCTGCGGGTCAGTGCCATCGATTGTGTAATATATATCGCCGGCGCCTGCTAACGATACAACATCGCCTGAAGATATCTGTCCGCCGTGCTGCGGCGAACCGTTAACATTAAATACAGGTGGTTCAAAATCAGGGAACAAGTCTGCATCTCTGAGAAAACCTATCAGAACCTCTGAACGCCCCGGCAAAAAACTATTGAATATACTGTCTCGTTTTGGAATAAAGTGCTCTTCGCGTGTAAAAGTTACACCGGTCCTGTATTCCCTCGCATCACCCCATCGGGCGGACTCGGCGACAATTGCACGGTCGACGAAATCTACCAGATCCCTGAATTCAGCCGTTGCCCCTTCCGGACTCAAGACGCCTCCGTTACGCAAATGCTTCTGGGCATGATCGGCAAAAAGCAACTGGAATTCGGGATGATCACGCAATGCTGTATAAATCCTTGTCGGTGCATTGTTATTGCTGAGAAAAGTCCTGTCATTTTGAGTGACACCGCACTGCAGGAAATCTTCCGAATCCCATGCATAGAACATATACCCTGCCCCTGGCTGTCTTAAACGGGTAGCGTACCAGTTTTTATAATCCCAATCGCCATTCCCGCCATAGTACTGCACCATAAGGAAATCGATGAGGTTATCGAAATCGACATATTGCGACAACTCCTGATAGCCCTGCTGAACCGACTTTGATCCGGCAAGCACTGCATTTGCAATATTTTGTGCCGCGTTCCATGCGACTGCATCCCCATCTTTTACTTCGCCTGAGTTAAGAGCGTCATAGTCTGCTTCTTCGCCGCCAAGATAAGTTGCCGCAAAATCGGCTACGGGCCGTTCGACCAGGTTATACATCCCCCAGTACATGCCGTTAAGATAGACATGCACAAAAGTTCCATACGCCGAAGGCTGACCCATCGATAACTGGAATCTGCGGGCGATCTCATCCGTTACGAACTGCGTATTGACCCATTGACCCGGCCAGCCATGCCAGCTCCAGTTGGTCCCAGCCCTTAGGATCAGCGTATCGAATTCGTCAGCGGCTTTACCGTCGAATACATCAAACCTCAGTTTGCTCGCCCCGTACTGCCTCCTAAATGCGATACGCATCGAATGTTTTCGGAACTCAGGCGATCTGCCCACACCGCCGTAAATCCTAAGGCCGGCATCTTCCTGGCAGTCCTTAGAACCATCCGGGTAGAACAATTCCATAGAAACCGGGCACTCGAGATCCTCCGTATTGGTATTGAGATAAATGCCCGTAGGATCGAACAGATTGCCTTTATCGGTGACCAGCGACAACGTCGGAAGGCTAAGCAATGCATCCCTGACGTCGAAGGAAATCCCGTAATTATCTGTATAAGCCGGGGCATTGACGACATCAGGATCCATTTCATAATCTGCCACAACAGGATCGCCTACGTTGTAGGGGGTGTCATCCATCGCTGTCGGGCCCCAGAAGTCCGGATAGCCGGCTGGTTTGGTCTGCGTTAGTACATCGTCTAAGAAGATGAAAGTCTGAGTATCGACATTGGTACTGACCCAACCGCTCGTGTGTGCCATCGCCCTGACGCAAGTGGTCCTGTCAATATTTATTGGTGTGCTGTAGACAGTACCATGGGTCGGGCCTGGAGTGCTGCCGTCTGTCGTATAACGTATCTCGACACCCGGACTTGCACTTGTTATTTCCAGATCAATAGCGGTATCGTAAAAACCCCTGCTAAAATTAAATTTCGTATCGTCAACAACATAACCCGGCAGACTGTTACTGCTGCCGGGCGTCGCAGCGGCAAGATAGTAAGATGTGTTCATATCCCGACTGATCGACAGCTCCGGATGTACGACAAATGTTCCATCACCTGCGCTGTTGTTAAGTGCCTGTATAGCAAGTGTGTTTGTGCCCTGATGCAGGACATTGAGGGATCCTGATATGTCAAATATCGCAAATTCTGGGCTGGCTGGATGCGTTGAGGGAGCCTGACTGTTCCATGCTGGTGTCGCCGGAGCATTATATTGAGCAACTTTGACGCCGTTAAGGTATGCAATAAACCCGTCTTCATATAACATTCGCAAAACAAGCTTGTTATAATAAATACCGGGCTCTTCAGTATCTACATGGAATTCTTTGCGGAGCCAAAGCGTTGCATTGCTATTCTGCATCAGGCTGCCGATATCCGTGGCAACCTGAATTTCGCTGCCGATGCTGGCAGCGACAAGCTCAGTGGAAATCAGAAAATCCGAACTGCCCGTCCCTTTATTAAGGCCGTGAACAGCCAGAATATTATAGCCGTCATGCAGGGAATAAATATAGCTTGAAACATCAAATTCCTCCAATATTTTCGCCGCAGCGTCACCGTGACTTACTGTAGCATCCGCCTCCCAGTCGAGCGGATCACTATTGCCGTCCCTTCCCGGAGCATTTTTATGAGCGACCTCAATACCATTAATATACGCGACGAAACCATCGTCATAACGCACATTCAACTTTAAACTACTCAAGCTACCCACGCCGGAAACCGTAAATGGTATGCGAATGTAACAACTGCCGTTTTTGTTGTGCATGTCGGACTCGACATCTATGTCAAAATAATTCGCATAGTCGCCGTTTGTTTCGTAGCCGACACCACCTGTGCCACTGGTCCATCCGCCTTCGCCAAACGGTTCGCTGCCCCCGGTCCAACTCGTCCCAGCCGAGCCATCTGTCGGAATGATAACTTTTTTTGCATCACTTTCATTTACAACAATAAATGTTTCACCCGAGCCGAATCCGAATCCGATAGACATTGCTGCGGTTGTCCAGGAACTGTCGTCGAATGTCTCCTGCATCCAGGCTGCTTCATCGGAAGCATCAGCAGGCACCTTGTAAGCAAACGTGGTATTTAATGGAACCGGCACCTCGGATTCCTGGCTAAGACCGTATGACATATTACTGATCTGCGATGGAAAATCGATATACTGATGGGCGATTGTTTCACCGTCGGATTCGACTATCGCCAGGGATTCCCCGTCACTTTTCAATTCAAAATTCGTATGATAATATCCGCTTGAATCCTGGTAAGGATAGTTGCCCGGGTTTTCGGCCTGTGTCTTACCCGATGCGAAAATGATCTTGTATCCACCTGCCGGCACGCTGAATCCGTTCGGAAAACGCCACTTGTCAGGATTGCCGGTATTATCGGTAAGATACCATCCGTCCAGCAAAACGGTATCCTCCGTATGGTTATACAATTCGATCCAGTCCGGATAGACAGCAGTCCCGTCAACAATCGTACTATGTGCCGCAACATTGCTGGCCATGAATTCGTTTATTACTACCGGCGGTATTTTTTCTTGCCAGTTGGCCGCTATCACAGCCAGGTCAGCAAGGTCCACACCATCGGCGCCAACCAGATCAGCATCTGTTCCGACCCCGCCAAGCCACTGCTCACCGAGAGCGGCTATGTCAAAAATATCGACCTTGCAGTCATGGGTAATGTCGCCTACTGGGCATATCGCATAAAGACTGGACACTGACAAGAGGATCAAAAAATAAGCTAACACAAATCTCATCAAGCCCTTGGTTTCCACAAGACATCTCCTCTTTATTCTGATCACCGCTCGCTCGGCGATTCTGACTGATGTTTTTCGTCTCTCATTTCAGTAAGACGGCTGGGTTTATCCACATTGACAGCCAGGATTTTTCTTTGCTGCAATCTGCTGTGGAACTTACTGCTGTCTTTAATTGCTTTGAACATCGCCAGGACGTTTTCAACAGGAACATTTGCCTGAATGTTGTGGATAGCATTGAAGACGAAGCCGCCATTCTTATTAAATATGCTTATCCTTTCGCTGACCTCGTCATAAACCTCGTCGGCAGTGCCGAAAGGCAGAGTCTTTTGCGTATCGACCCCGCCGCCCCAGAATACCAGGTCATCTCCGAATTCGCTCTTGAGCATTTTCGGGTCCATACCGGCTGCCGAACACTGAACGGGATTTAGAATATCAAAGCCGGCCTCGATCAGGTCGGGTAAAAGATCGACCACGCTGCCGCAGGAATGAATGAACACTTTCCAGTTGGAGTTCTTATGTATATGGTCATTGATCGCTTTATGGAACGGTTTGTAAAGCTCGAGATAAGTATTTGGAGAAATGAACAAACCATTCTGTGTGCCAAAATCAGTGCCTGTGGTAAATGCCGCCTGGACATCATCTCCCAATGCCTTGAACAATCTGTCCAGATTCGCAATAGCGATCTCACACTGTTTCTCAAAGACCTTGTAAATATAATCTCTTCGCATCGCTGTTGATATATACCACTCCTCAACATCACGAATACCCTTAGTTTCTTTCATCCACATCGCGGGCACAAGCGCGATGTCGCCAAATCCTGTTCCTGGAGTGGACAATATCGCTCCCAGATTCTTGTCAGAGGCACTTCTGGCCGAATCGGCGATGAATTGAATGTCTTCATCGCTCAAAGGACCAAACTCTTCAAGGTTATCCTTAACATTGAGATTGTCATCATCAATCGGAGACTGTCTGCATATTGCGTCAAAATAAAATCCGCCCTTCGGCATATGTCCGCTGGGAGCAACCGATGTGTCACCCTCGGGATAAATATACCATCCGCCGTCCGGCGTAGGATTTACATTGAATTTGCTGGGCACAAGAACTTCCGTCCCGTCAAATAGTGTAAATGGCTTAAAGTTGCAATTCTCAAACCCAAATAATGTTTTAGGCGGCAACACACCAACAACATCAATCCCCAGAGCATTACGTAATTCTTCATCGATCTCACCTAACATCTGGTAAGGCTCAATGATCTTCACCTTGTAATCGTCGTTGCCAAGCAGTTGCTTCCTAAGCTTTGACAATGTGCTCGCAGCAATGCCAGACACATGTGTAGCACCAAAATCTACTACCACTTTATCAACGGGCTCATGGTTCAGAACCTTCAAGAACCGATTTCTTGAAGTAGATTCCATATCTTGACCTTTCATCTCGACAAAGCCTTTTTTCTCTCATAATACAAGCCTCCCTGAATCTGGATAACAAACCCAAAATCCTGTACCGTGTACGTTAACAATAGCATATTCTTGAAACAGAGTCAATACTTTTTTAAAAAATGATGACCCTGCGCAGTGGCTGGCGGCTGAGAATCCATCCAGAGTAACGGCGAGCACTTTTATCTGCCGGCACGGACAAAAACATCATTTTTATACAGAATACCCAGCAAAATCCTCCAAGAAAAGCCCATAGAAAACCGTATATTTAGCACGGTATTCTGCATGACATTTCCCGTTTTAACGCATACGAGATCAGCCAACAAACCTACTAACAGAAAACGTCTGTTATGACTTAGATGTTTTTTGCATTGAATTTCTGGCGTTTCACAGAATTTACTGCCTTAATTACGACCTTGTTGTTTTTAAGTAATTCGGTCTTGTTGTTTGAGACGCGAACATCAAAATGCTCGCCGTTTATAGGCAGATTATGGATGTAGATGTTAGCATCAATCTTGCCATTCAGGCGAATCCGTCCATCCGGCTCGATATCACAAATCTCCTCAAGACCAATCAGACAAAGCAGGGCGCCCCACGTGTAGTGAGGGTCATTGCCTCCCAGGCCTGTCGTGTGGTAGTTCTCCCAGCAACCGCCATTGCCAACCCAGTTTTTCATAAACAAATCAACACTCTTCTTTGCGTAATCATACCGAAGGTCGTCCGAGGCATAATTCTTTAATCCCTGGTAAAGCAGGTAGTTTGTCGGCCCCCAAATACGCCCTCTCCAGTAATCGTGCTGATTGAAATAAGGATCGTCACGACTGATGGTAGGGACGACATATTTACCCCAGAGTTTCCGGGGACTCTTAAGATAGTCGATCATCCTGTCGGCTCTTTTCTTGTCCGGTACAGAGCCAATCAGCGGATATAGATTCGTTGCTCCAATACGTTTTGAAAGCAGGCCGTCACCATCTTCGCTGCAGCGATACCAGCGGAAAATCATCTCGGCAGGACCGGTGATATTTCTAAATTCGATTCGTACGTCATATTCTTTAGCTGCCGTAAGCTGCAACGGCTCAACGGCGGCTTTGTTCTGGGGACCGATTGGAGAGGCCCACTTAGGTGTCTTGTTACCATCCCAGTCGTCAATAAGCAATTTATTGTCAACCCAGAGACGAATGCCGTTTTTTACTCTTGCACCGAAAATATATTTGCCGCTTTGCGCAGGTTTGACTTTACCCTTCCAGCGAACCGAGAAATTATCCGCGAGTATTCCGCCGCCAGGGCTGTCATTCCATGCGAAATCAATTATATCATCAGTTCGCGTAAGTTTAAGTTTGTTAAACTCGCTTCCGGAATAATACTCACCTGTCAAACCGGCTTTACCATCGTTTGTAAGAAGGCATTCCTGCGGAACGGGAATGGCGGGCATGATCGATTCAATATCCCAAAACCGGTTGCAGTACATCCCCTCGACATCGCTCCAGCAGAGTTTATTCATAGCGTCGGCCATCTTGTCCCCGCCCTGACGCAGCCTTTTGGCAGTGGCGTCTTCGCCAAGTTCATCAGCGATCAAAGCCAGAAAATGCGCATCTGCAATCCAAAGGGCGCTGATGTCAAGCTGTTCATGCCGAAATGAACGGGTAACCATCCGGCTGTGGGTAGTTTCGTCCCATTGCGGAGAATTATCCAGGCCCGAATAAACTGTAGCGCCAACATCTCCGGACTCTTCGCCGCAGGAAATCAGTCCGTCGCGATTGCCGTCACGGTGCGGCAGGCCGTCGTCAGGACGTTCGGCAAGCCACCAATCATTAGCTTTTACCAGATCGGCAAATACCTCACGAAGGAAATCCTTGTCCGGCTGGCGCTGATATATCTTCCAGACACACATTCCAACGACGGGCCTCTGGCTTCTGCCGGTAGAGACACCCCAGTGCGGTCCCGAATAGTTTGGCAACAGACCGCTGGGTTGCTGGGCCTTGAGCAAACCACGTATAGTATTCTTTGCCGTCTTAGGGTCTTCTATGTTGCCCAGCAGTGAATTGAAGAGGGAGTCCCAATTAAACAACACAACGCCGTCATAATTACTCCATCTGCGACTGACAGAATATGTAACATCGCCCGTCTTGAAATTATACAGCCTCGTATGGGCCAGGTTCTGCGAGATAGGACTGACAAAATCACCCCAGTCGCCTTCTGCCCAAGTACGTTTCTGCAAATATTTTTTCTCGGCACCACTAAGTATCTCACCAACATTTTTTACAGAGGCAAGCTTGCCAATACCGGCGGAAATGTTAACTGCTTCGCCGGGCATTAGATCGTAAACCAGCATTGCAACCTTGCCCTTTTTGTCGATTCGAGGATGCTTTTTAACAACCATCTGACCGGCCTGTTGGGAAAGTTCACGCGACTTATCACGCAATTTTTCGGTCAGATCGGCGTCAAGGCAAACTGCAAAATCCTGCTTCTTATCCGTGCGAAGTTTAAAAACGATATCATCACCACCGGTTACAATACCGGCGCCGTCAACACCACTGTCGACTATACTATACTCGGATTTGAAAATCTCCCACGCCGGAGCCATTTCAATCGTAATCCGAACGCAGGCATCGGCGCTGACCCGGGCAACATAGCCCTGATCAACCCTGGCCCACTCAAGCACAACCTCCGCTGCGTCAACTTTCCAGCCGAGTCTGGAGTACGACTGATCAGGCGCAGCAGGACCGACAGTAAGTGGCCGGCTATGAGGTATGATCGGCATCGTCGTCATACCCCATGCGTGTTGGTATTGGCCTATGTCGCCGTTGGTGTATTTGCCATCATAGTTATTAAATTTAAAACCGAAATGACCGTGACGCGATTTTTCGTTACTGTCTACCCAACCGATTCGCATAAGAAAGGCGGCCTTGTCGCCGGCAACCATAGATACACCATTCCAGGCATCAGCAAAGTATGAGCCCACCCGGACATCTTCATCCTTGAACGTATCAGCCGATGCAACTAAACACAAACACAAAACAAGAACCGGAAAAACACACTTGTTCATAAAATTGTCCTTTCTTAATTTACCCGGCTAATCCAGCTGCCGTCATTTACTTTGCAATCCTTATACTGTCTTTCAGCCTGAAATCATAAGGCTGGTGTTTAAAACTATTGTCTCAATTACTTCCATGCAGAATGCATCTGCCATACTTCCAGCGACTTAAACTTTATCGCTCCGTCCAGGACTTTCATCTCTGCTGCAAATTCACCGGGCCTGGGCCATATCGGTATAGGAGCACTGTAACGCCCATCGTCGACATAAACATCCAAAGACGTTCTGTCCAAAAACAACTCCACTTTATATGCGCCGTTTTTCTCAATAGGCTCTATGGCACCGATCTGGAAAATGGGTTGTCTTTCGACAGGCTGATCCGTATGAAAATCTCTGGTGACCTGCATATGATTATTGTGTTCACCGTAAAACTCGAATCGCGTACTTTGACCTCTCATATCAATAAAGAAGCTGCCCTTCTTACCCGGTGCAACCGGTTCAAACTCCATAACTATATTGAGCAGATCGCTCTGGATATGTTTTAAAGGATTGTCGCCTGGTTTTAGAGTGAAGTCTTTTTTGGATAACAGCTTTTTACCTCTTAGCCCATAAACCTCCTTTACAGGAACCCTGGCGATCTTCACAGCTTCGGGGTATGTCTTCAGTTTCAATTCGGAGGGCAAAGACAATTGCTGTGAGAACGGCATATTCGCAAAAGCCTCGACGGCAACCATCCATGCCATCTGGATTCGGCGTTTCTCCTTCTTTTGTCCGCCGAGCGAAAATGTCTGTGTAGCATAATATGCACCACCTGTAACAGGGCTTTGCTTTTTACTGCCTTCATCCGGAGTAAAATTTTTCCCGTCAAACTGCCCGATAACATAATCACCGCCGCCGTTTACCAATATCCATTTCGGCCTGGACTTATCACCATCAACATAGAGTTTGAACATATCCGGGCATTCATAATACCCTTCAACACTGCCCTGTTTTTCCCAGTCGGTAAGATTGTCCGATGTAAAGAACGTGTAGCCCGGCAGAATCCAGAATACCATCACCCACTTTTTGCTTTCTTCATGCCAGAACACCTTCGGGTCCCGGTTATCCGGATGATAAGTAGGCACTACCGGGTTTTTTTCGTATTTCTTGAAAGTGACGCCTCCATCGGTGCTGTACGCCATGTTCTGGGCGATCCCTTTGCCGCCTACCGATGAATAAAAGGCAGCGATGGTTCTGGTGTCGCCTTTTTGCATTCCGAGCGAGTTATTGAAATCCACAACGGCGCTTCCGCTCCAGCAACCGTTTTCAACTTTGCTTTTGTCAAGGTTCTTGTCAGGTATCAGCGCAGGCGGCAATTCTGTCCAGTTAAACATGTCCTTACTTGTCGCATGTCCCCAGTGCGCATTCATCCCGGCCCATGTTACACCTCTTGGGCAGTATTGATAGCAGAGATTAAACTCATCTTTGACCGCATCATAGTACATGCCGTTAACGTCGTTCATCCAGCCGAATTTGGGTGAATAGTGATACTGCGGCCGGTAAATTTCGTCGTAAAGTTCTTCCTCGATGCGAACGATCTTGAACACATTCGGATTCAATGCCGGATAATCCGAGATGTTTTTCACACCTACCATTCCGCCTTTGTAGTAAGGGTAG
The DNA here is from genome assembly GCA_021160785.1 of Planctomycetota bacterium. Lineage (GTDB taxonomy): Bacteria > Planctomycetota > Phycisphaerae > Sedimentisphaerales > Anaerohalosphaeraceae > B28-G16. The sequence goes on from JAGHBX010000553.1 coordinate 11,097, forward strand.
TTGATATCGTGTACCGCCTCTTTCCGCCATTCTTCGGTTATCCAGTAGCTTGACCAGTATTTATCATTGCACAGTGCTTTTATGCTCGTCAGATTTCTCATATCTCTTGTGTGCCACTGGTCAAATTCCAAAAGAAATGTTTCTTTGATGCCGATCGAATCTGCAGTGACGGCAATATTTTTTTCACCTTTCGGGTCGGCTGATATGTACTTGCCGGTTTTGCGAGACCGGAACGCAACCTTGTAATCTCCGAGGTTGATCATGTCGAAATGAAAGTCTTTGTATTTATCTTGGGCTCCGATTTCCAGTCCTCTAAATTCCAGCCTTCCGTCATCATCATTCGGAGCTGCCATTGCATAGTAGACGTAATCCCGAATTCCCACTGTCATGCTTTTGCCGACTTCGGGCATTATACCGTTAAACATATATCCGCCCGGAAGATAGTCCACATAAAAAAAGGAGTCTGCCTGGATATGTCCGGTATCGCTGTCATCGACGATTTCGATATAAGCTCTTTTGCCGACATATTTTTTAACATCCCAGAATCTAAGCCCCATCCAGTGCCTGCCGCTGATGTCGTCGTGTTTGGCTCTTCCTCCGTATCTTCCGACTTCCTTTCCATCTACGAACAGGGCTGTGTAGGTTGCCCTTTTATCGCATGTTCCGCCCACTTTGAAACGAATGTAAGGTTTTTCTATGACAAACTCTTTGCTGGTAAGTTTGCCTTTGAGTTTTGGGCTTTGGGCGTCACCGGGTTTGCCGACTTTGCCGTTATATCTTTCCAGCGTGCCGACCCAATACTCACCTTCTCCATACGCCGGCACCCATTTATTGTCTTTTCTGTGACGAATCTCGGTATTATTTCCAAGCGTCGGCTGGAATTCAAACGCGTCACCGGTTGCGGCCCAATTGGTAAGGTCGCCCTTTTCAAAATCGGAATTATCAAACAACGGCTGCAACGATTTCTCGCCGATTGCAAAACACTGACCTGCCGTTAAAACAACAAGAAATACCTGTATTATTTTCTTTTGGATCATTATACTACGTTTTTTCAAAGCTATTCTGACATATCTGGGATAATTACCTGTCGCCGAGGTCACTCCAGATGGATTTTAGTTCCCATATTTTCATAGAGGTAATTTTAGCTGTTCCGCCGGTTGCGAAAACAGCTACGTCATCTTTGAGAAACTGCCTTCTGGGATAGGGATTTTCTTTTACCCTGTTATGGTCCCACCACCCGCGAATAATACATGATGTCATGGAGACTTCTCCGTCGTTAGCGAAAACTTCGATCGAGTTGGTATCGACGAGGATATGCAATTTGCTCTTATTGCCGTTCATTGGCGCCATAACCGCATCCTTGCCCATGCTTGCCATACGTTTTCCCGCGACATCATAACTTATGTTCTGGCCCTTTATGGTAAAGCCGATGGTCTTTGCGTCGCCAATCTCGATCTCCGCATCGATCTCCAGGAGACCGGCCTTGATCTTACTCAACGGATTATCGCCCGGCTTTAATGAGACATTGTTAAAGCTGTACTCTTTTTTGTGTAATTTCTCGATTTCTTTTACAGGCATTCGGAACAGCTTTATGCCGTCCGGTGTCGTGCGGAGTGAAAGCTCCACGGGAAAACTGTTCTGCTGATTGAACGGCATACGCGGGTATCTGCCGCCGGCAACCCATCCCATCTGTACTGCCCTGCCGTTGGGTGCCTGACTGAATATCTGTGCCGCACTGAAGTTGTGTCCAAAGTCATAAGTTCCGCGAGGCTCTGTTGGCGTAAACACTTCGCCGTCGAATGTGCCTACATAGTAATGTCTGTGAGCGATAAAGACCCATCTCGTATCGTCAGGGTTGCCGTCAACAGGCAGTTCGAACATATCGGGGCACTCGTTAAGCTCCGAGTTGTCCCATGTATGAACCCTGGTCCAGTTCTTAAGGTCGCCAGAGTTAAGAAATTCATAGTCATCACCATCCAGATACAGTACCATAACCCACTTCTTTTCCGGAGCATACCAGAACACTTTCGGGTCGCGGTTATTTCCTACTATGTTATCTACTACTGCCTTCTTCTCCGGATTCCAGTTCAATCCCCCGTCAGTGCTGTAGAAAATCTTTACCACGCCCACACCTTTTTCGAATTGGGTAGCAAAAGCGATGATCGCCCGGGTATCTCCAACCTGATAACCGGCTGAATTATTGAAGTCTTCTATGCAGGTTCCAGACCACGCCGTGCCATATTTACGAGTATCTATGGAATGATCAAGCTGCTTCCATGTCGTAAGATCGTCACTTATCGCGTGCGACCATGAGGCGTTCATGCCTTCTCCAAATCTTACATGCTGGTTCATAAGATGCCATTTGCCGGCCGAATAAACCGTGCCGTTTACGTCATTGATCCAGCCTGTTTTAGATGTCCAGTGAATTTGCGGACGGTACGTCTCTTTGTAAAGTTCCTGGTCAAACGGTGCTATCTCGCCGAATTGCTCGTTACTTTGGGTGATCTGATCAACGACCATAAAATCCCAGCGACCGCCTTCGACCTCTGTTTTATCCTGGATCTTAATAACCCCCGTCCGACCTTTGAACTCGCTGACATCCCATGTCGCCCATTCAAGCTGAAAATTCTGCCTGCCTGTAGCATCACGCACGCTTTTACCGTCGACAAACAGTTCAACAATACAGTGTTCCTTGTTGTTGTTGCCGCCGATGAGCAGATTAATATACTTGCGTTCGATCACAAAATCAGGACTGGTCAATGTGCCAACTGCTTTTTCAGGTGTATTCATGACTGCATAACTGTTTGCGCATTTGGTCCCGAAATAACCACGCAGCGGCATTTTCGTGCCATTTAAGCCTTCAAGCCTGGGCCCTGTTCCGAAAGCGGGCCCGGTTGTCTTCCACTGATCCCATTTATCGGCTTCAAAATCGTTAATGACAATGTCATCGGTTTTTCCCGCGGCAGTAGGCAGCAAAGAGGTTTCGGCTAAAAGAACCGGGCAAAGGAAAAAAATAACTATCACTAAAATATACTTTTTCATGAAACATTCCTACATAATTTCCAGAGTAAATTATGTGCCGCCATTCAGTTTGCGATTTTAATACTGCTCTTGAGCTTTATATCCGTAGATGAACTGCCTATCATCACGTTATATTCGCACGCATCAACGATCCATTGCGATTTATCACTGTCCCACCGAGCCAACTCAGAAACGGGGAGTTTGAACTCTACTGTCTTGGTCTCAGCAGGCTTAAGCATGACCTTCTTAAACCGTTTAAGCTCTTTGATTGGCCTCTTGGCATACCTGGTATTGCTGTGGACATAAAGCTGAGCAACCTCTGCGCCTTCATACTTGCCCGTATTGGTCAGCTTGAATGAGACCGTAACTTCCTGATCCTTCTTTAAAGTTTTCTTAGCCAGCTTTAACGAACCGTACTTGAAACTGGTATAGCTCAAACCATGCCCGAACGGAAACAGAATATTATCGCTATCGGCATAGAGATACGTTTTGCCGTTGCGAACATCATAGTCATCAAACGCTGGGATCTTGTCGACAGACTTATAAAAAGTCTGAGGCAGTTTGCCGCTGAAGTTGCCATCGCCAAACAACAGTTGTGCCAGCCCAAGACCGCCATGGTCGCCGGCGTACCACATCTCGACAATGGCTGGGATATTCTTATTACACCAGTTTACGCTCATGGGGTTGCCGTTATTCATCACCAGGACAGTATTGGGATTGGCAGCTTTAACAGCCTTTGCAAGCTCCTTCTGATAGTACGGCAGATCAAGAGACGTAATATCGCGGCTTTCACTTGCCGTACCCTGATCGATACCTAAGAAAAGCAGAGCAACATCGGATTTAGCGGCGATCTCTGCGGCCTTTTTGATATTCTCATCCATGCCCGGATTATAATCCCATCCAAGCTGCAGGATACCGCAGTCGGTTCTTTCATAAAACTCTATCTTGACGTCGTAGGATTTACCGCCCTGAAGATCGACATCGACATTGTCGATAGTCGCCGCATGAGGCCCCCAGCTGTCAATGATCAGCTTGCCGTCCAGATAATACCGGACACCGTCATCGGTTCGGGTAGTGAGATTATACTTACGCGTAACCGGAGGAGTGAATTTGCCTGTTAAACGGATAGTGAAAAAATCATCGCTGACCATATTATCCTGTGTCGGAGCCCCGAACCATACCATATCGAAATTTGTCGTAACACTTACCGACTTGGGATTGGTATTGAACTTAATATCTTCAGGTTTCGTAAACGGGTCGATGTTATTCTGGAAATATTCGGCCTTGAGCCCATTAACCATCTTGCCGTTTTCATCAACCGTCGTAAAATATTGCGTGGGGATAATATCTATCACCGAACCGGAAACCGCAGTAAAAGCTTCAACCTTAACAGATTCGGGCAGATACTGCTTAAATCCTTCCAGTGGAGTTATAATTTCATCCTGAGCGACTATACCGCTGTATGCTCCAAGCTGCCCGGAATTGGCGAACGGGCCGATCATCACAACAGACTTGATCTTATTCTTATCCAGCGGCAGCGTCTTCTCGTCATTTTTCAGCAAAACCATACATTTCTTGGCAGCTTCAAGCGACAGATCAAGGTGCTCTTTGCACCGCATATTGTCAATCGTTATCTTGTTATATTCAACCATAGCAGGGGGGTCGAATTCGCCGGTCATAAATCTTGCCGTGAAAATTCGCTTCAAAGCCAGATCGACTTGCTTTTCGCTGGTAAGGCCGTTATTGATAGCTTTGCCAATCTGCCCGGTATTTCCGCCAAGCAGCATGTCCAGGCCGGCATTAAACATCTTGCCCGTCCCTTCCCACTGGGTTTTGGTATAACCGGTCCGCAGCATATCCACATCATTGCCGCAGTCGCTGACTACAAAGCCCTTAAAGCCCCACTCGTCCCTTAGGACCTCGGTCAACATCCATTTGTTAGCAGCACAAGGAGTACCGTTTATGCCGTTAAATGCTGTCATAAGCGACATTGCTCCGCCTTCCATTACCGAGGCCTTATATCCCGGGAAATAGTATTCACGAAGAACCTCGACGGGAACCTTTGCGTCCCTGATTCTTCTAAACCACTCTTCATTGTTGGCTACAAAATGCTTAGGCGTTGCCACGGCTTTAAGATATTTGGAGCCGTCATCGATACCCTGGAATCCCTGTATAAATCCAACCGCTATCCGCGAGACCAGGTATGGATCCTCGCCATAGCCTTCCTGGTTCCGGCCCCAACGCGGATCCCTGCCGATATTGACAACAGGACTATACGCAAACAAACCGCGAACGCCCCATGGCCCTTCACTTATTTCCCTGTCCATTCTAACCCGTGCCCGCAGTTCATCACCGGTCGCCGAAGCAATCCGCTTAACCAGTTGCGGATCCCACGAAGCCGCCATTGCAATAGCCTGCGGATAGCTTGTTGCGTGATCGGTCATAACGCCGTGCAAAGCTTCCGACCAGTAGTGATAAGGCTTAATACCCAATTGCGGCACTCCGCCGTTATTATGGCTTAACATGCCGATCTTTTGATCGCGATTCATTTTGCCCATCAAGTCACTGACTCTTTGCTCAAAAGACAACGATGTATCAAGATACACAGGCCTGTCATCTCGGAAAAATGTGTAAACGCCGCCCGAGTCATAGCCGTTTTCGTCATCGTTCATAGCGCCGACGAATACATCGTTGCCGCTTATCGCGACAGCTGAACCGAATCTATCCCTGAACTTTGGATCAGATGACTGATACTTTTTGACCTGTTTCCATTGGTCGCCATCCTTTTTGTACAGGTAGGCAACACCTGCCTTTTCGATATCGCCGTTCTTTGCGTAGGGAGCACTGACAACAGCATAATCACCGTCAATATTGACAGAGGTTCCGAACGTATCGCCCTGCACAGAGTCATCAGCTTCGAGCTTTAGAACAAGCTGCCACGAATGGCTCACAGCCTGTTTTTCTTCTTCGCTGAGCACCTCGATAGGCGTCTGCCAGAGCAGCTTCATAACGTAACCGCCCATCTGCTGGACATAGTCAATCTTAAGATCATATTTCCTGCCGGCCTCAAGCGTTATCGTCTGGTTATTAACATGTTTGCCGTCCAAAAACAGCGATGAACCGTCATCTGTTGGCGTTGTGAAAATGTATTCGCCGCTTGCAGCGGGCACGAGAAAGCCTGTAAACCGAACAGAAAACATTTCCATCTGATCCAGTCCCGGGAATTTCTCATTGGCTTCATGCGAATACTTGACAATATCGCCGGTATGCGTAACCTTTTTGAACGGCTCTGTGAAATCCGGCTTGGCGAAATATTCCATCGTAAGGCCTGCGGTGGTTCCGTCCTCGGCAAGTAAAAACTGCTTTGTCACGGACCGCTGCGAAGGGCTCATCTTGCCGGTTCTTTTCGTTTTGCGATAGATATACGCACAGCCGGAGTTTCTGCCCTTGTTATCTTCAAATTTCGAACCGACGATCAGGTTGCCGTTGTCAATATCAAGGCTTGTTGCAAACCGGCTAAGTCTTGTTCCCTGCGCAACCTCAATCGCATCAGCGTACCTCCAGTTACCGTTGATAAGCTTAAAAACATGCACCGCGCCTTTGCCGTTGTCGGCGCCTCCAATATAGATGCAGTCATCTTCAATGGCAATTGACTGGCCAAGCTGATCACCCTGGCGAGGCTCATCCTTTTTCAGGTATGCAACCTCCTTCCAACTGTCGTTACCGTTTTCGAAAACGTAAGCGCCGCCGTGAAGAAGATTGGCCTCTCTTTCCGTATCGCATCGTACGATGGCCCCGACAACGGCATAATCATCCTGGATATCAACGGAGAAACCAAACTGGTCGTACTGCTGTCCATTTGCAGGAACCAGTTTTGCAACCTGAATCCACGGGCGCTGAGAAATGCCGTCCTTTATCTGATGAGTTGGCTTGGTTTGCTGTCTTTTGAAAACATAAGCGGCTCCGCTGTCTCTTTCTTTAGCGTCTTCCAGCTGTGCGCCTACGATGATGTAGTCACCCTTTATCGCAACCGAATAACCAAAGTTCGCGTCGGGTTCGGGGGTGTCGGCCTTCAATTTTACGGCGAATTTCCAGTAAACGCCTTCTTTCTTATAAACATAGGCCGCCCCGGAGTTACTACCGGACTCATCGTCATAGCGAGCACCTGCAACAGCCCACTGACCGTCCACGTCAGCGGCCCATCCAAACCAGTCGTGAGCCTTTGTCTGCGTATCAAGCGTGACATTCTGTGATCCTTCGGCAAACCCCATGCTCACCAATGTCAGCACAAGAAAAACCAAACTTATCGTTGCTCCATTTCTCATTTCAATTTCCTTTTATTATTAGTGGCGGCTTGGAAACGCCTGCTATTTGTTCTTTGCTTTGAAAACTGCAAATTCACCCAATCCGGCCCTTCCACTGAACTTCTTTATCTCAAACTTCACCCACGTAATTGTTTTTGCTGCGAAGCTTATTTCCACACCTGCAGAACCATCGTCCGGCAAAGGCATATTTAGAAGCTCTTTTGAGCCGTCACTGAAAGTCAGTTCACCTTCTTTTACATTAAGACCGCCCCACGGCGAATCGACCAATACAACACGATCGACCGTTTGCGGTGTGTCCCAGACAAGTTGTATCCACGCCCCTTCAGCGTGTTCTGCATACCAATTCTCATACGAATTATGGCCTATGTATCCTGTTATAGCGCCTTGGCCGTTAGTAGGGTGCATTCTGTAGTTCTTCAATTCCGCGCTTACAGAACTACAGACAACATTTGCTTTTGTCGCGACATTGGACTCTGCAAGAAAGGGTGTCGGCGCATTATAGTCTGGCAGTCTTTGATCGCCGGGAGTATAGAATTTCATCTCGACAATACTATGGTTATAACCGCCGCCCGGGGGGTTTACATGATACCAGCCGAAACAGTTATTCGAATAGACTATCCACCCTGTTTTTCCGTCCTCGCTGATGAATTTGGTAGGCATGTTCACAAAATACGCCTGACTGCCGAAGTCCTTCATGTACGTAACCAGTTTGTACTTACCGTCAACCTTGTCGCACTCAAGCACCATGGTATCGAACTCTTCTTCGCCGGTATATCGGCCGCTAGTAACGAACATGATATACTTTTTAAGCGGCGCGTTATAGGTAATCGTAACGATCCCCATATTCTGATACCAGTCCAGCAGCGGCTTGATATCGTCCCAGTTTTTGCTCCATATCGCATCGCCTTTGCTGTCATGGCCGGCAAAAAACTCCCATGCACTCTTATCGTTGATAGTTTCAGGGCTTGGCTTTACCCTTGCCATATAGATCTGATCGCCAAAGTTCCAGGCATGAGCGCCTTCTTTTTTAGTTGCGCCGTGACCGACTATATAAGCCTTGCCATCGGGCGAGTGTTCCATATTTTTGCCAAAATCGACAAAGTGCGGAGCACCCATCTTGATCTTTTCAAAAGATACGATCTTCTCCGTAACAAATTTTCTTCCCGGAGGATTGGCTTTATCCCAAACACGATACGTAATATCGCTCTCACCTTGACCGATCGTCGGATCGGGCGATTCACCAAAAAGGTTGTCCTCGGGCGTGCAAGATGTCTCCGTCCATGTCTTACCCTTGTCGTCACTCCATCGAAAACCAACAAAAGGCCGTTGATGCCACCACGCAAACTTACCGCCGTCAAGACAATAGGAGCCATGATACCAGATGCCGTTATAACAAAGCGTCCCGCAGGGATATCTGCCGCCGTACGGCAAAGGAATCGCCCTGGTATTGCCCAGATGATATATCTGCAGATTCATCGGGTCATCGCCTACTATCTTCGCATGACAAGTCGTCGCCTTAGGATAACCCGACCAACTGGTCCCGCCGGGATATTCACCATTGGCGCCCATTCCTCCGTCGGTCCACGGCGAATAGAGGTTGCCGTCTTCATCCCAGCTCGGGTACCATGTATCAGCGCCGGTATAAGTACTATATCTTGAGGTGAAACCCACCCCAACGATATCCTTCGACCGCTTAAAGGGGCAGTCGTCAGGTTCCAGGCTCGGCCAGGTAAAACCCGTGTCGAATATCTTCTCTTCGGCGAAAGCCTGCCCGGCCAAAGCAAAAGCAAACAAAACCAGTACCATAGTAGACAAGCACCCTCTTGCACCGCGACATTCCAGCATCATATATCTCCAAGTCAGTTATTCTTACACCTGGAATCAGGTATTATATATAATAAACTCAAACCGGCCAAACAGCGGGCTTGAGATGTGGCAGCTTAATAGCCGAATTTGCCCCATTGACCTTTTTGTGCCCACTGCACATCTTCGATCCCCTTTTCTGTTGTCGGTGTATAACTGCCTATCCATGTTCTGACATTATCCTTACCCAAATTCCGAGTTTCGTCCCCGGACCACTTGTGATACTCGGCATGTGCATCGGCAAAAGAAAAAGTATTTCCTTCGCTATGTCTGGTGCCTGGCATATCCCACCACTGCGGAGTTATGTAGAACGTAGCCCATGCGTTGGGTGTTGACAGGCCTTCGTCAATGAAAACAAGCTTGGAAGATAAAGATTTGATCTGAGACACTTTTCTGTAGGCCGGGCTTCCGTTAAGTGACCTGCCGTTCATTGATATGACCATCGCGTAGGTCAGCATTTCGTCTCTGTATCCTGTGGGACATCTATAGGCATTTGTCGCGCCTACGTAGTCCCATAATGCGCCGGATTTTATGCCTCTGATCTGCTGATCTTCAGGCAGTTGGCCGCCTACATTCCAGTCGGGCGCCCAGATCGCATCAACCCACCAAGGCGGTCCATAAGGTCCCACCCCGATATCGCCGCTGACAATCTCATCATTATTACCCTCGGCGTACATATGAAATGCCATTCCAAGTTGTTTTAGACCGCTTAAGCAAACAGCCCGTTGGCCGGCCTCTTTGGCCCTCTTCAGGCTTGGCATCAATATCGACAATAACAGAGCGATGATAGCAATTACTACCAAAAGCTCAATCAACGTGAAACCTTTTCTCATAATTCAAGCCTCTCTGAGTCTGGATAACAAACTCAAAACCCTGCACCGTGTACGTTAACAATAGCGTATTCTTGTAACATAGTCAATTCTTTTTTTTAAAATTAACGACCCTGCGCAGCGGCTGGCGACCGAGAATCGGTACACAACCCTGTTGTTAAGCTACTCAGGGCATCCAAAAACAGGGTATCTGTTTGCTGTTTGAGGTTGTCCAGAGCATATACTCAGCGACAACGGACCTGAGTTTGTGTCAAAGGCAGTGCAGAAGTGGCTTAAAATATCAGGCGTGAATACACTGTATGTGGCTCCAGGCAGTCCCTGGGAGAATGGTTATGTTGAGTCGTTTAACAGTAAGCTTAACGTTCCCTGTTGGCCAAACCGAGCTTCATCCTAAAACCAAACCTGCACCTTTATTCCAGGATGATCAGCACGGAATTGCCGGATCTGATCACAGACTTTTTTTTAAAGATCTCTCGGGCCTCTGGATTACCCTTCGGGTGTTCCGGCCGTGACGAGACATAGCTGTAACCCACCCGATGGGGCAGCTTGTAAATGGAATGCAGGTGATAGGTTACCCTGCTTGTTGGATGCCCTGAGTAGCTTAACAACAGGGTTAGATGCCGATTCTCGGCCGCCAGCCACTGCGCAGGGTCGTCAGTTTTTTTTAAAAAAGGATTGACTATGTTTCAAGAATACGCTATTGTTAACGTACACGGTGCAGGGTTTTGAGTTTGTTATTCAGATTCAGAAAGGCTTGTATTATGAGAAAAAAAGCGTTTATCTTTGTAGGGATGTATCAAGCAAATAATATTTTTTCGCATAAAAGATCTGTAGCTCACTTTTCCACTGTAGGGATTACCCTATGATTTTTAATTCCTCTAATTTAATATATCCTTTCTTGAACCGCCTTATTTTGCGGCTGA
>JAGHBX010000636.1 GCA_021160785.1 Planctomycetota bacterium
ATTCCCCTTCACCGTAAGATGAGGCCAAAGCGCCAAGTCCTGAAACACCATTCCCAGATTCCGCTCCTCCGGCTCCTGCACGTTCCTGCCTTCTGCCGCCGCCACCTGTCCGTCTATTTCAATAATCCCCTTGTCGGGCGCGATAAACCCGGCGAGAAGCCGCAGCACCGTGGTTTTTCCACAGCCGGAGTGGCCAAGGATGGCTATTCGCTCGCCCTCGGAAATAGTCAGGGAGAAATCACGTACTGCCGGCCGGTCCTTGTAAGATTTTGATACTGACTTGAAAACAATCTCGCTCATTATACGAATCTCCTTGACTTGAAGAGTATGACCAGTAATCCCAGGGGGAGTAACGCCGCCACGATCATGATTACGCACAATGCCGCAATAAAGTCCGCCGATCCATTTGCCATGAGTGTAAATATGCGAACGGGAAATGTGTCGTGGCCGGGTGGATAGACCATCATGCTGATCCCCGTATCTCGCAGGCAGAATATATATCCGACCAGCCAGCCGGCCAGAAGCCCTCGCCTGGCCAGAGGTGCGACAATCAAAGCTGTACGGCGAAACCACCGCGCGCCTGCTATCCGGGCGGCCTCTTCCATCGAAGGTGGAATCTGAGTAAGTGCAGACGCTGTGATGCGGCTCGTCAAAACAGTATATCGAGCAATATAACCGAAGATAATAATGACCGGGGTGGCATAGATGAAGTTCGTTGACGGCCTGTTCCAGAGAAGAACCAGGCCGATTCCAATCAATGTACTTGGCAGAGCGAAAAGAAATATGGTCATGGAATCCAGGCTTTGCCAGAATGACAGCGCTTTGGTATGGATAAGATAGCCGCAAAGAAAACCGAGCACGCTCAGTGCTGACGCGCCGACGACTGCGTAGAGGAGGCTGCCGAGCAAGCTGTCGCCTCCCCGTGTTATTGCCTGTACGTAAGCATCGAAAGACATCGACTGCAACACCAGCACCAGCACAGGCAAGATGACAATGAAGAAGCAAAGGGCGCACACGAAAACCAGACACCGGCTGCGAATACGTCCAAGCCGGATCACCAAAGGTCCGTCGCCGGCGGAAGCAAGCTTCACCTCGTAGGTCTTCTTGCGAAGGAATATCCTTTCGACAACCAGAACCAGAAAAGTAATGACGGCAAGGGGAACGGCGGCGGCGGTAGCGGCGCCGAAGTCGTAGAAAGCCGCAAACTGAGTGAAAGTTTCCACTGGAAACACATCGTACCGCAGAAAAGCAGGAACCCCGAATTCACCTAACGTCAGAAGGAACACCAATATCGAGGCCAACAAAACGCCGGGCAATATCAGCGGAACGGTGATTCCTTTTAGCACGCCCAGCCATCCGGAAGTGAGTTTCCCTGCTTCCTCCAGACGGGGATTGATTGTCTTCAGGAAGGTCATCGTTAGAAGCATCACAACAGGCAGGAACGTGGAGAAAAGGACTAATACACATCCCGACAGATCGAAGAGCAGGCCGGATGTTACTTCCGCGGCGGAACTGCTCAGGAATCGAGCCAGAAAACCTTCTCTGCCCAAAAGGAGAGACCAGGAGACAGCCGTTATGTAAGGCGGCACGAGCAGCGGAACAGTGAACAGAACAGCAAAAAACCGACGAAAAGGCAAATCGGTTTTGGCTAAGAGAATTCCCAGAAACATGCCGACTACCGTGGCAAGCAGTGCGGTCAATGACGACAAAACAAGACTGTGTTTCAGAAGCACCCACTGGGTTCGGGAGGTCAACACGTCTTTGTACGCAACAAGGCTCAAATGACCATCCACGGTCACGCTTTGCAGAAACATGACGAGTAACGGCAGCAGACCTATCGCCGCCAACACTGCCGCTGCAAAGATGAGAACGGCACGCCTGGCCATCAATAACCGACCCACTGCTTAAGATATTGCTGAATCTCCTCCATTTTGCCGGCGACCTGTCCGTAGTTGATATTCATAGCTTTGATCTCCTCGATCGGTTTGACCTCCGAGGGTGTCTCAACACCGGGATGCAGCGGGATCTGCGCACAATCGGCAAAAGCTAATTTCCTCTCGGTTTCTTTCGACAGAAGGTAGTCGATGAGTTTCCTTGCATTGTCAGGATGCCTGGCGCCATTTATGAGCACCACGGCATTGGGCACGATCAGGCAGCCTGAATCGTTTTCTCCCTGGTCGGGATATACCATTTCAATGCTCTTGCCCTGCCTGATTCGACTGACGGCATCGTCGCTGTCCACGAGGCTGAATTCATACTGGCCGGAGGCGACAAAATCGGTGCTCTCGCCGTTGCTGGTTGATATTCCGACGTCGTTTTTCTTCATATCTTCCATAAACGCCTTGGCCCGAGCGTCTCCCCACAGGGTGAAAAGAGCAGCTATCTCAACGGTCGTCGTTCCGAAGAGCGGGTTGGCAATGACCCCTTTTCCCTTCCAGCGGGGATCGGTGTAGGCCAGAATCGAATTCGGTTTGTTTTCGGCTTTCTTATTGACGACGAAAACCCTGGCCCGTGCGGAAAATCCGGTCCAGTAGTATTCGGGGTCCTTGTGAATGTCCGGGATCTCCAGGGCGTTCGGCGACTTATAGGGAGCGGCTATCCCCTTCTGCTTGAGGGCCTCGGCCCGGATAGGCTCGTTGGCCCAGAATACATCAGCCAGAGGATTGTTTTTCTCAGAGATAAGGCGCATCATAACCCCTGTGCTTTTGGTTTCTTCGGTATCGTAAACGGCCTTGACCTTAATACCTGTTTGGCTCTCAAAGTCCTTGAGTATCGGCTCGGAAAAAACCTGATCCTCACTGACATAGACAACCACCTCGCCTGCCCCGGACGGACCGTCTTTTCGGCAGCCGGCGACCCACATTGCCGCTGCAAGAACAATGATAAATAATGTTCTAATAACCTGCTTCATAATCGATATCTCCTGCTAATCACCCTGAATTCCACGTGGTGAGAAGTCGTCAAAGGATGTTCTGCCGTCCGCTTTGACCCACAGGCCGACCATGCCCGACTCGCTGAAGGTCGAATCGGCCAGATCGATCATCTTCTTTCCGTCAAAGTATGCCGTGATCTGCGTTCTTTTATGCACAATGCTGATCTCATGCCATTTCGTGGCGTCCGTTTTCACTTCGGCCGTGCCCAACTGTTTGCGGCGTCCGTCCTTGACGAAGTAAACTCTGAAGTTGTTTTCGAGTGGATTCCAGCGGCAGATATAATAATTGTCCGCGTCTTTGGCCCGCCAGATGGGCCCGCCGCCCTGGTCTTCAACTCCGGCAACAGCCTTGACCATAACTTTGACCTCAAGGTCCCCGTAGCTCGTACCCTGGGCCATCAACAGATTAAAGGTCGCGCCGTAATTCTTGTTTGCGGTGATAGCCATCGCCCGGGGCGGGCTGGGCGCCGAGGCGTCGGCAATAACCTGCCACGTGGCTAATTTACCTTCGCCTCCTGTCTCAGCCACCTTCCACCCGCGCGGAACAGAGCCAACCTTGTCTCTGTCAAAGTTCATGCGACCGGATCTTCTCGCACCCGAATAGACGGTCATATCGTCAAAAGCAGAAGCCGCATCGGCCTTGGTCCACAAGCCTATCATGCCGGGCTCGCTGAAAGTGGAATCGGCAAGCTCAATCATCTTCTTCCCGTCCAACGATGCTGTAATGGCAGTCCCTCTGTTGTCGATCCTGATTTCATGCCAGACCTTGGGATCGGCTTTCGTATCAGCTGAGGCCAACTGTATTCGCCGGCCGTCCTTGACATAGTAAACACGGAAATTATCTTCCAGTGGATTCCAGCGCGCGACGTAATAGTTGTCCGCGTCCTTAGCCCGCCAGATCGGACCACCGCCCTGGTCCTGCTTGCCTGTGCCGGCCTTGACCTTAACCCTGATACTCAAGTCTCCGTATCGGCTCCTCTCGGCCATCAGAAGATTGTAGGTGCTGCCCCGGTTCGTGTTTTTCGTAATGGCGACCACGTTTGACCCACTTGGCGCCGTATCGTCTTTCACCACCTGCCATTTTGCCGGTGCGCCTTGTCCTCTGGTCTCGGCAACCTTCCAGCCGCGCGGAACAGAGCCAGCCTCGTCCCGGTCGAAGGTCATACGCCTTGGCCCTGTGCCTCTTATCGAAAACACGGTCGGATTATCAAACTCGGTTGCTGCGTCCGCTTTGGTCCACAAGCCAATCTTGCCGGCTTCACCGAAAGTAGAATCCTCAAGCTCGATCATTCTCTTTCCGTCGAATAACACTGCAATCCTGCCGGCCCGGTGAATGACCATGATTTCATGCCAGGCCCCGGGATCTGTCTTCACATCCGCCGAGCCCAGTTGTATCCTCTTGCCGTCCTTGACATAGTAAAGACGAAGATTATCTTCCAGTGGATTCCAGCGCGCGACGTAGTAATTGTCCGCGTCCTTAGCCCGCCAGATCGGACCGCCGCCCTGGTCCTGTTTGCCCGTCACCGCTTTAACCTTAACCCTGATCACAAGGTCTTTGTAGCTGGTATCCTGTGCTATCATAAGATTGTATGTGCTGCCGCGGTTCTTATTCGCGGTAATCGCCACGACCTGAGTTCCGTCCGGCGCCGAGTCGTCTTTGACCACCTGCCACGTGGCGGGGGTGCCTCTTCCTCCGGTCTCGGCTGTTTTCCAGCCCTGGGGAACAGAGCCGGCCTTGTCTTTCTCGAACGACCACATATCGCGCCCTCCACCGCGACCGCGTTGCCCCCTGCCCGAGGCGCTGCGCTCGGCGCCAAAAGCCTCCTGTCCGGCTGCCAGAACCAGCCCGATCATCACAAGAACCATCGACAAACATATTCCATGTAGAGTTTTCATTGATCTCTCCTTTTCCGCTGTCGTACGACAGCTCCAAATATCTTCAGTTCTCTGCAAACAACCGGCAACGTCTGCCGGCCGGCTTCCTCCGGTCTCCTAAGCAGTTCCACCTCCCTTCTGTGCAGGCAGAACAATCCTGAAAGTACTTCCCTGCCCCGGTTTGCTTTCCAGTTCGATCCGGCCGCCGTTGATCTCGACCACATGGCGCGCGATAGCCAGGCCCAAACCCACTCCTCCCGTTTGGCTGGATCGCTCCGGCTCAATTTTATAAAAGCGGTCGAAGATGGCTTCACAGTGTTCGCCGGCTATCCCAGGGCCGTTGTCAATGATTTCCACCATCGCCCGACCGTCAGGAGTTATTGCTGTCTTCAGTCTGATCTTGCCCCCCGTCTCAGTGTACTTGATGGCATTGTCCAGCAAATTGATCATCGCCTGGCGAAGCGTAGCCCGATCAACCAGGACATCTGCATCCTGCTCAACCTCGACGCTCAATTCTTGTCCCCTTTCTTCGGCCAGCACCCCAAGGCAGTCGGCGACTTCGGTGGCAAGCTCGCCAAGGTTCACCGGCTCCGGATTCAAGATGACACGTCCGGAATCAACCCGCGTAAGCATCAGCAGGTTGTCCACGAGCGAAGCCAGGCGATCCGCCTCTTCAAGCATGCTCCCAATC
>JAGHBX010000563.1 GCA_021160785.1 Planctomycetota bacterium
GATCCACTCCGAAAGCGGGGAAAGCCAGACTTCCCCACCCAAAGCTTCCACCTTTCGGATAACATCCTCATGGCTGAACCGATTCAAACGGACAAATATCTCACCGACAATTCCGATATGCGGTTTGGCGATCTTTCGATCTACCTCGACCGAATCGAATCTCTCCGCAGTGGATTCCATAAACCGGCAGAGCTCGACCTCGCCGGCACGGGCGGCAATCAACTCCACCCACCCTTCGAGAGCTTCCTGGTATACTGCCTGCGCCTGGTCGCGGTTCTTTGCGAACGGCCGCACCCTCAACACAACTTTCTCCAACAGCCCCACTCCCACGACCCCCGTCCAGATACGTTTCATGAAAGCCGATTTGAAACGACTGTCAATGTTGCCCATCAACTCTTTATAGAAGTTGCTGTCCTGGTTTGGCGATATTACGGGAACATTTGCCGCGCCCGCATATTTCAATACCAGCTTCTGCATGGAGTGGTACATACCCATGCGACAGGGTCCGGACGCGGCCGGCATGAAAAAGGCCGCCTTGTCGGGATCAAAGCCCGGCTGTTTGACCACACTCAACATCTCTCCGACCGTTATTGTACAGGGCAGACACTCTTTTCCCGTCATGTACTTGCGGCCGTACAACAGCGTCGACTCATCGGCGGTGGGCATGACTTCGGCATCCTGACCGTAAGCGCGAAAGGCTGCGGCAAGACCGTACGAGCCGTCGCCCATATACGGGATATACAATTTGCGTTTGCCGGTGGAAGTTTTCGCAGCCGCTGCCGGAGGTGCTTGATGTTGAGAGTCTCTATAGTGTTTGAGGCTCTCGAGAAATGCCTCGAGCCGCGTGATGACCCCCGCATCGGCGGAGTGTTCGTCAAGCTCCAACTGCAGGCAGGGCTTTTGGCTCATCAGGTCCTTGAAGAACGTCTGGATAAACGAGTCCGGCCCGCAACTGAAGTTGGAAAGGTATATCGCAAAGAGCCGCCGGTCCCGTCGAATTACCTCCCCTGCCCGGAGAATCTTCTGGCCGTAGGTCCAGTAAACCTCTTCGTGCAGGGACGGATCGGAAAGCGGCACATCTTCCAGATCCAGCATGTCCATCGGCAGCAGCTTCATCCCGAGTTCGGCGAGCTTTCGAGGCAGTTGCAGATTGACACCCTCGTCGCAGCCGTTATACGGGCGAGAGATCAGGACAAACGCTTTTTCGCCTGACGGCAGTTTCGAAAGGACTTCGGCGCCTTTATCTGTCAATGCCTGTTGAAAAGCTTCCTGGTGCGTCATAGCCTGGGCAATAGCCTCACGAATCCGACGCCCCGAGATGCCCAACTGCTTTGAGAGCTTTTTGAAAGTACTCAGCAGCGGCTTTTGCCCTTCTCCCAGGCGAAGCGGGACGGTCAGAATCTTTGTCTTTTTGAGCCGTTCTCTAAAAGCGGTCCGGACTTGGTACGGAAACGACTGAATGTACGGACACAACTGGTTCTTCTTTGCACCCTGCGAGACCGGCGTCATAGATACAACGCTCGGCAGAAAGATATAATCGACGCCCTTGTCAATCAGTTCGGCGACGTGTCCGTAAGCGACCTTCACCGGAAAACACGTCTGAGCGGTCGCACATTCGACCCCCCGGCGAATCGTCTTTTTGTCGCTTTTCTCAGACAGCACCACCCGGCAACCCAACGACTTGAAGAATCGCGAAAACAGCGGCAGGAGCTGCCACGATACCAGACACTGCGGAATGCCGATTGTCATCCCGGCGGCATGTTCAGAGTCGTCCGGTTTGTCCAGCCCGGCATGTTCGAGCAGCTTCTGGTAGCGATATGCAAACAGGTCCTCGCTGTCATCGGCGACGGTTTTCTTTTTCAGGTTATACCTGTCGCATCGCGAACCGTAGAACAGGGGTTCTGCGTCCGGCATCTTCACCCTCTTTATCTCACAGTCATTGGAACAATGACGACAGGTGAAAGAATCGACAGTGTACTCGGTGGAGATCAGATTATCGAAACCCTTGAATTTGCTCTCGACGGCGTGGCCGTTGCCGGCCTTGCACTGTTTCATGTGCTCGGCTGCGATCGACGCGGCGCCAAGGGCGCCGGTGACCTCGTGATGGTCCGGCACGATGATTTCTTTGCCCGTTATTTTTTCAAACGCCGCCCAGACCGCCTTGTTAAAAGCCGTTCCGCCCTGAAAACAGATATGGTTTCCGATCCTGCGCCTGCCCACCACCCGGTTGAGGTAATTGGCGACGATGGAATAGCTCAGACCCGCCACAAGATCGTCGGTCGATGCGCCCTGCTGCTGATAGCTCAGCAGGTCGGATTCGATAAACACCGTGCATCGCTCGCCGAGTCTTATCGGCGAATCGCTCCCAAAAGCCAATTTGGCAAATTCATCCTTAATGTTGATGCTCAGCCGCTGGGCCTGCTCTTCCAGGAAAGAGCCCGTCCCCGCCGCACAGGCGTGATTCATCTCGAAATCCACCACCACGCCGTTTTCCAGCGATATATATTTGCTGTCCTGCCCGCCGATCTCGAAGATCGTGTCGACCTGGGGGCATACAATCGCCGCGCCCGCCGCCTGCGCCGTGATTTCGTTGATGACAATATCGGCGCCGATAACGTCGCCGGTCAGATACCTGCCCGAACCGGTACTTGCCGCGCCTAATATCTTAACCTTCCCCCTTACCTTCTCGCCGGCAAGGCGCATACCCTTGCGAACCGCCTCTAAAGGATTTCCGGCCGTCATCAGGTATTCCTTGGCGAGCACGCGCCTCTCTTCGTCCATGATCACCACATTCGTGCTGATCGAGCCCACGTCGATACCGATATACGCATCAATCGGCGCCGAATCCTCCAGCAGATGATGATGTACTTTGCTGATCGGTACGGGCAAGGCCGGCTTACTCAAACGCTCTCTCCGGGGCGCCTCGTCCAGGGCGCTGCTTTTGGCGCCGAGATATTCGTCAATCTTCTTTTGGCATTGCACCATGTAGCCGGCTTCCATGACTTTGTCCTTCGCTGTAATCGCTGCGCCCATTGCACCGGTGAAGAAATGATGTTCGGGAACAATGATCTGCCCCTCCGTCAGCTTCAGGACATTCTCAAAAGCCCTCACCACGCCGATGTTGGCCGCCACGCCGCCGGTGAATATGACCGGCTTGACAAATTCTCTGCCGCGACCGAGATTGCTCTTCAAATTCCGTGCAAGGGCAAGGCACAAACCCGCGATGATATCGCACATCGGTGTCGCCTGCTGCTGAAGATGAATCATATCGCTCTTGGCGAACACCGAACATCGACCTGCCATCCGCGGAACGTTTTCGCTCTGAAGCGCCATCTCGCCGAACTGCCCTTCGATATCGATACCCAATCGCTGGGCCTGCTGATCGAGAAACGATCCCGTGCCCGCCGCACAAACCGTATTCAAGGCAAAGTCTTTCAACGCAAGCTTTCCGCGCTGTGTCGACAGGAAAATCAATTTGCTGTCCTGGCCGCCCATATCGATTATGGTGCACTGTTTGAGATTGCCGAACAATGCGCTGACCGCCGCGGCCTGGGCGGGAACCTCGTTTACAAAAGGAATCTCAATCAGTTCGGCAAGAAAACGCCCCGCCGCCCCCGTCGCCGCTGCACAGACAATCGCCGCCGGGTCAATCTGACCGAGTAAATCCCGCAGTTGCGACTGCACGGTCTCGACCGGCTTGCCCATCGTCCGCCTGTAATCGCTAAAGACCACGGTCTGGCTGTCGTCGAAGACTATCACGTCGCTGCTCGTTGAGCCTACGTCTATGCCAAGATAGAGCCCTTTTGCAGTTTCGGAAGGTTTTCGCCGCTTATCGGTCAGGGAATGGGACGTTCTCGCTCCGTCATTTACCAACTCTTGCATCATATACCTCATAACTCTCGTTGAAAACTCATTGAAAAACAATCCTATGCGTTATGCAGTAAACAGTTTTTATAAAGTTTGTCAAGCCTGAACCGCACGACAACATGCTTGAATTTCGTCTGATTCAGTAGGGCATAGACCATACTTGCGCCCAAAAGCCCGCCGATATGTGATATTGCGATGGGTGTGCCCAACAGGTCGGGGTGCAAAAACTGCAGAAACATCCGGCCTGTGGCGGCCTCGAAGAGGCATTTGGCGGTCAGCAGACCCAATGAGATCATCCCGGCCCGTCGTGATGTCTTGTCCGAATCGCCGATCAGTTCAAACGCGCAGATCGCCATGAGCCCGTGCCCGATCCCCGACAAACCGCAGTATCCCGCCACGCTCATGCGCGGAAGAAGCGCCGCCACCGCCAACATACTCCCAAGACCGGCGCCGGCGACATACAAAGTGCGTTTCAGCGAACGCCGCTCGCCAAGCTGTGTGTAGAGGATGAAAAAGGCCGCCCCGTCCAGGAGCAGATGGTACCACGACAAATGAACAAACGGATGGGTGAGGATGCGATACCATTGCCCCGCCATAACCTTCTCCGGCAGCAGAACCATCGACTCGGCATATCCGCCGGCGATAACCGGTATATTCATGATCAGTATCACGACGGCATAAATTGTTATTTCCAGGCGTTTCATAATATCCGTCTCCCAAAGGTGCCGGCGGCGGCCTACGCAGCCGCCACCGGCGATCCGGAGGTTTATTTATGCTGACGCCTCTTGCGCTTCAGCCACACTGCAAGGGCAATAAACGCCGGCCCGACAGGACCCGACCCGCCGCCAAAACCCGGCGAACGCTTGCCGTCGAACGCACCCTTGTTGCCCGACGGATTCGTCTTGTTCTGGTCCACACGGTAACTCTTCACGGGCTGACTGCGCCTCTGCTTTTGGGCCTGACGCTCTTTGTGGACGCGATCTGCATTCCTGCG
The DNA here is from genome assembly GCA_021160785.1 of Planctomycetota bacterium. Lineage (GTDB taxonomy): Bacteria > Planctomycetota > Phycisphaerae > Sedimentisphaerales > Anaerohalosphaeraceae > B28-G16. The sequence goes on from JAGHBX010000563.1 coordinate 4,862, forward strand.
ATCGATCTGCTCATTCTCCATTTCCGCTTCCGAAATGACAATCATCGACGTGTAATCAGTTACCAGCGAGTACTCTTCGCCAAGCCGGGTCACCTCTTTGACAAGTGGCGAATCCTCTCCCTTCTCACGAATCTCCTCCATGATCTCGTCAATGCTCGAAAGAGCCCACAATCGTTCGAGTTCGGGGTTGTCCGTGTCTGTTTGGGGCAGATCGGCGGTGCATGTCCAACTGCGCGCCTCGCCGGAGATCTTCGCCTTGAGTTCCACTTCGACCTCGCCGGTCCCTTCGTATTGCCCGAACACAATCAGTTGCTGACCCTGGTAGAGACCGCCTGCCATCTCCGGAGTGAGGTTCTTGACCTTCTCGCCGTGGAACTTCAGTTCGACATCGTGCATGTTCTCGAAGAGTATCTTGTTCTTGGCCTGAATAATTCGCCCGATGATGTCGTCGCTGTCGGAAATGTTCATCGCAAAGCCGCCGGAATCCTTCGCCAGTCTGTCAAGCAGCGGACGGTTTGCGCTGTTGCCGATGACAAACGTGAAAAGCCGCACGTCATAGGTCTCCAGCAGCCGCAGAAAGTCCGCGTGCTGAGTGGGACCCACGTTAGCCACGCCGTCGGTTACAAGAACCACACCCGTCGTTCGGTCGTCGTCCAGACCGTGATAAGCCATCTTCAGCCCCGCAAAGAATGCCGTACTGCCGCCTGCCTGGATGGCTCCTATCTTGCTGAGCGTGCTTTGCACGTTGGCTGGCGTTGCGGTGATGTATCCGCCTGTAAAATCGCTCGCCGTCTGATTAAATGTTATAATCCGGAAGCGATCCTGGGGCGACATCTTGCCGATGACCCTGGAAACGCCCTTGACAAGTGTTGCGATTTTCCCGCCCCGCATACTGCCGGACACATCCAGAACAAACGTCCAGTCGACACCTTCCGATATTCGCTGCAAGTCCGCAGCCGGTGTGACCACGACCATGAAAGTACCCGTCGATTCGGCAGCGGCGCGATACGGAATCAACTCCACCCTTGCGGGGACATCCTCGGCGAGACGATAATAGAAAACAATATCCCGCGTCAACGCATCACCTTCGGGAGAATCTAAACCCACCTTGTACACATCCCCGACTGTCGATTCGGTTTCGTCGTCGCTTTGGACTTTTTCGATCACGGCCTTTTCCTGATGAGCGGGGAGGCGAACCTCCGCGACCGGAAAAGCGGACTTCAAAATCAACTCGAAACGAAACGACTCGTATACCTTGTCATCCACCGACCAGAATGCGATTCTCTCTTCATCGACGCCTCCCTCGGCCAGAGGATAAACATAGCGGCCGATATTCGCATCAATCTCGAGCGGCTGGTAGTAAACCACACGAACCCGCGTCTCGTCTTTGGCCCGCACCGGATACACCGAAACATCAAACGTTTTGTAATCGTCCTTTTCCGCTATCGCTGTATCGTTGCCTTTGGCCGCCTGATCTTCATACACCTTTCTTGCCCGTTCCTTTTCGAGCACCTCCCCCACAACTTCCTTGCCGTCGATCCAGAGGCTCAGTTCCGAAAGACTCGCCTTCTCGGGAATCGGGAAGGAATAGACCGCCTCAAGGTCCGTCTCGCTGTCGTTGGCAAAGACCTGGTCTATCTCAGTCCGCGCAAAACCGTTGTTGATCGTTACACTGACATGGTGAGACTTCATAAAGACCGCCGACTCATCGCCGTTGACCGGTTTTAGCAGTCCCGCGCCAAAACACGTTCGGCCCGCCGTCAGCATGATTAAGACACCCATTACAACCTTCGCAATCGCCCCCGAGCCGCCCGCTGCCGCTCGAACATCCCCTTTTCTGTTTTTTTCCTGTTTCCCCATTTTGTGTCTCCTTTCAAAAAGATTCCCAGTTAAACACAAACCAAACACCGAGAGGAGATTTAGCAATCTATGTGCCAGAAAAAACATTTCTCGTTAACATGCTGCAAACACAGGACTTAAGGCCAGGCAGCGAAAACGAGACACCTCCGGCAAACAAATCCGGTTGACATTTTATGTACATGTGATGTACATTTTGTGTATGAAGACAAAGAGCCTGAGCCAGAATGACAGGGAGTTTTTCGCACTGGTGGCGAAAGCGACTTTTACCAACCCTTTCAGCAGGCGGCGACTCGAACTTGACCGAGAGATCACCGGCGACAAGACCAACAGGCCGTGGGTGGGAATAAGGCCCGAAGCGATCCGCGAGGTGAACCGGCGAATCGGGCTGCTTGAGAAGAACAACCCAGTTGCGATACAGGATTTTAACAAGGCCGACCAGCGCCTTATCGAAAGTGTCTTCCTGTTCGATGAATACCACAAGAGCAACGAACCATTCGACCGGTTCATTGTCCAGCAGGCAAAGGCAGGCAACGAACCCCTGAAGGTGCCCTTTGCCAAAGAAGCGCTCGGGCGACTGGTAGCTCGCGGAATCAATGCTGACCAGGCAAAGAGATATTTTTCGCTGTTCTACCAGATTCGACGCGCCTTCTACTTCATCGATGGAGGCCTCATCGGCCAGAGCCCTTCGATGAAGAAGCTGCGCGAGAGTCTCTGGAACAACATCTTCACATACGACATCGATCAGTACCAGTGGTATCTGTGGGAC
>JAGHBX010000005.1 GCA_021160785.1 Planctomycetota bacterium
ATCGCCGAACGCTGGCTGGAAGCGGCGGGCGTGTAGGGCATGTTTTAAGGGCTCATCCGGTTAATGCGTAGGCGAAAAAATCTTCCTTTTTTACGGCTCCACATTTGACTTTTTTTCTTTTTGCCCAAAAGGGCTGTTCATACTGTGGAAGCAAGGAAATGTTTCTCGTGAGTTTCGGCAGTTGTAATGATTTGTTGAGGATGTGTAAATCTTTTTGTATTCGGCACTTGCTTCCACCGAAACCAAAGTGTGGGCAAAAAGAAAAAAAGTAAAATGCTCCGCCACAAAAAAGAGTATTTTTTCTTTGTTACAGGGGGACGATTCCCTCTCAAATGTTGCTTCAGGTACGGTTACCTACGCATAAACCGGATGAACCGTTTTAAGTTCTGTGAACCGGCTTTGACGATCATGCCGGCGGATTAGCCCGATATATTTGCTTTGTCCGCACCTTTTGGCTCAAAATGTGGTATATTATAGTGAGGGGTTGGTGGAAGAGCGAATTATTGCCAAAGACAGGAACGTGTTTGGGAGGGAAAATGGATGCACCCTTTATCAAACAAGTGGATGCGATTGGCTCATTTGCCCGACAGGCATGCTTTTGTGCCGTGGGTTGAGCATCTGGCCCAGGACGAACATTTCTGGCTGGTCGTAGCGTGGATCATTCTGGTGCTGACCTTTGCCTTTTTTGCGACAGTGCCGGTATATTGACTACGCCGGTCTGATAGCTTATTTTCAGGGCATCGCGTAATAATGGGGTGAAATACGAGACATGGGTATCAACCCACCATTTCACTGAAGCCAAGAAGAAGACCAAATAATTCTACTAATAAAGGGACCGGGTCCCATTAATTTCATGGAGGCTTTTTCAACAGCACCACCGTTACCGGTGCCGCCGTTGGGCGGCCGCAAGGGCCGTCCCTACAACGTGATGAACCTTATTTTCCTGGTATCGCTACCGGCCTGGCTTTGTGATCGAGCGACACTTCCGACGGCGCCTTCCAGACCTGGCACAGAGCTGTCTTTTGGCGGTCCCAGCCTTTTCTGTTCAGCGCCGGGTTGGTGGAATAAATTCGCCTGCCCGAGGCGGCGTGTCGATATTCAAAGAGCGTCACAATGCGGGGATTCTTGTCTGTTTGTTCAAGAGGTTCTAATGCGTAAAAAAGCGGTTTGGCTGACGGCGTTGGCGGTTTGATGGTCAGTGACCGGTTGGGACCGCTGCTTTGATAGATGGCTTTAAGTCAGCTGTAAGCCCTGTCCGGCGGGATTGCGAAGAACGGAACCGATTCGGCCTGGTCCCGTTTTTTTGCCTCATCCGCCACATCGCCAAGTATGTATTCTCCGTTGACCTGATATACGGCCGTCGGCAAGTGAAGCCGCTCGTCGTCAAGATCGAGTCGATACATGATTTGGTTATAATCATAACGCGGCGTGGCAGTTTCCGCAGAACCGGAAAACGTGTGCGAGTAGGTGCCCTCGAAATAGATCACCCGTCCGCCTGCCTGGTCGAAATACGGATGATGCATCGGGTTGTAAAACGAGTACTTGTCATGTGTGGCGATCTTTCGGGCATACACCCACGGCCCGACGGGCGTGTCGGCTTCTGCATACCACACCTCGCCCAAGAGCGATGACTCACCGAACTGCTGAACTGTGATCATCACCCAGTGGTTTCGATACGCGTTGAAATGGACGCTGCCGCCGTGCGGAATGATGTCCTTGCCCGAGTCGATATCATACAGCCGGGTGCTTTTCTTCTCTTTCCTGAGCGCTTTAATCAAATCACCCCTCGTTATCGATTCTTCCTGCATCAACTCGGCGACGCCAATCCATCGGCGTCCCCCGGCGGATCCGATACTTGTGAAGACCTCGTAGCGGTCGCGGTTGCGAATGTGGTCCCAGTCCGATCGGACCCGCATGACAACCGCTAACGGAAACTGCGTGGCAAAGTAGTGGTAAGCGGTTCCTTCCACTTCGACGTCGAAGGCATGGCCGGAACTTTTATACGGCAGATAATCCGGTTCTGAGCGGACCGCCCATTTGAATGACTCGCTTGTATCGTCAAAGACAACTAATCCCCGCTCATAAGCCTCTCCCAGGCTCTTCATCCGCGAGCAGTGGGCGAACATTCGCTCGGCGCCGGCTGGGTTTGTGGCTTTTAACAATCCGTCAAGCCAGTACATGCCCGGCTCTTTCATTTGGCACATTCGCCTGCTGAAACCGGTCTTATCGACATAGTAGTCCAGATCGACGCCGACAGCCGGATTAAGGCCGCCCTTGTCGGGCAGAGAAGAAAACGCTCCGGCCGTACCGAAATGCCCAAGTGGATACGACGGCTTTGCCGTGTCTCCCCAGAGCCAGAACAGGCGGTTCTCGTAGAGACAGGTATACACCGAATCCTGTCCGACAACCTGGGCGTTCAGGACCGGTTCCTTTAGGGGGGCGGGATGGCCTGTCAAAACACTGTCGCGGTAAATCCCCGCACCCGTGACTGTATAGAGTCGCGCAGTGATATTTAGAGTGTTATTGGTTTTGATTGCATTTTCTGCTGTCTATG
>JAGHBX010000194.1 GCA_021160785.1 Planctomycetota bacterium
ATATATTCACTGCCGGCATTCCGTGCTTACGGGCCAGGACAAATAGAATAACTCCAATACCATATGCAGCAATATAAGCGAAGACCTGGGGCAGAGAGTACTCGCTTTTGTACTCATATCCAAAACCGCTTCGGTGTGAATAGGTCCAGTAGTTGATGGAAAATGTTTGATCCTCTCTAATGAAGCCTAATGCAGAGAAGTTCGTACAGGCAAGAATAAGCAGAAATACATGAGTCATGAAGATGTAATGAATCGGTTTCATGTTTACTCCTGCTTTGCCATAGCCCGGATCAGACTATTTCTATATCCTGCGGCCGGTCGGCGGTTGCTTCGTGGTTGGTTGGAGCGACTTCAGCGACAACTGCAATCGCCTTGGCCTTGTTTCTGCTTACGACGATGCACATGAGCAGCCCGTACAGGGAGAACATGCCGCCGAGTATGCCGGTGACTATTATCGATATGCCCAGTTTGGCGCCGCCACCACCGGTGGCAGTGCAGAATGCAAATATAACACCAGCGTATATAAGCAGGGGCAGGCCCATCGACATAGGGAGCACCCAGTGCTTCTGGGGCGGGTAAATGACCTCGAACGGTACGCCGTTATTCAGGGCGAGTTTTCTAAGATAGCTTTTTCTTTTGAGGATTCCGCGGATTAGGTAGGCGATTCCTGTGCAGGCAGGCGGAAGTACAAATAAAAGGAACGGTCCGCTGTTACTGCCGAAGCCGCCCTGGAATTTCACAACGTACCAGCCAAAAGCACCCGAAGCCAGAAGCAGGCCGATGGCTGTATAGATACTGCGAATCCATTTTGCGCCGCCGCGGTTTTTGCTGCGGACAGAGACAATGCCTTTTTCGATCTTCAGCTTTTTGACCCGGTGCCTGAGGCATCTCGAAATGAGCTTGTAGACGGCAAAGAGAAACGTCGGAATGAGAATCAATGCAAGGTTCATGATCTCATAAGACCTGAACTGGATTCCGGCGATCACAGGTGTTGGCAACATAACAAATCCCTCACAAAAATAAGACGAACAGATTCTCTGCACAGATAGTCGTTGTTGAGGTATGTATATTACAATATTTCCGGATAAATTGCAAAAAAATCGCCAATCCGGACTTACGCGGAGGCTTTTTCGGGCTTTGTGCCTGCGGCGCGTGGTTCGGGGGCGGTCTTGCCGCGGTAGACGATTACGCCGGTGGGGCATTTGTTCATTGCGGTCTCGGTCGCTTCGGAGGGTTCGTATTTTTCAAAGTCCAGGCGGGCGAGATTATTGTCTATGACAAACAGGTCGCTCTGTTTCGAGCATATTTTGCAGGCGATACAGCCGACCTGGCACATCGAGCGTGTGGTCTTGCCGTTTTCGGCGCTGCTGCAGGCGACGGTCATCATGTTTTCATGGCCAAAGGGAACCATCTCGATGAGATTCCGCGGGCAGGCCTTGGCGCAGGCGGTGCAGCCGGTGCATTTTTCATAATCGACAGTGCTCAGACCGTCGACAATGTGCAGCGCGTCGAACTTGCAGGCCCGCGTGCAGTCGCCGAATCCCAGGCATCCGAAATTGCAGGCCTGGACGTTGGGCTGGGCGTTGACCGCGGTGCACAGCGGAATGCCCGAGTAGTCTGCGTAAAAGGTTCTGTTTTCGGCATGAGCGCGACAGTGTACGATCGGGCGAAGCTCCGCTCCGCCGCCGCTTACCTGCAGATTCAGTATACGGGCGATTGCCTCGGACGTGTCGGATCCGCCGGGTGCGCACTTGCCTAACAACTCCGGATCCTTGACGACCGCTTTGGCGTAAGAAGCACAACCGGCAAAACCGCACGCGCCGCAGTCTATGTTCGGCAGGGCCTCATGGACCTGCTCGATTTTTTCATCGACGACGACCTTGAGCTTGATACTGGCAATCAGAAGCACCAGCGCAAAGCCCGTGCCCAAAACCAGCATAGTCCCCGCGGCCCACAACAGGCTCCACAACAATTCACCAACAGCAATCTCTGCTAAAATCATACGTATGTTCCCGGTTCAAACCATAAAGTCTGGATTCCCGCTTTCGCGGGAATGACAGTTGTAGGGTGGGCTCTTGGCCCACCGGTAATTACTCATTTATCTGATCATTCCCGCAAAGCCCATAAACGCCAACGTCAGGATGCCTGCGGTTATAAGCGTAATTGGTGCGCCTTTCAGGCAGGTCGGCACATCGGCAAGGGCCAGGTTCTCGCGAATGCCCGCCATAATGCAGATGGCTAATGTAAAGCCCAATCCCGCACCGATACTGAGGACCACCGCTTCCGGAAGGTTGTCAACGCCCCAGAGGTTTATAAACAGGCACAAGCCCAGGATTGCACAGTTGGTCGTAATCAGCGGCAGGAATATCCCGAAGCTATCATACATCGCCGGGAAGAACTTGCGAACATACATCTCCACAAGCTGTACGGTGCCTGCGATAACGAGGATGAAGCAGACGTATCGCATGACCTCCAGGTCAAACTGCTGCAGGATGCAATAGTCGATTATCCACGTCAGCGTGCCGCTGAGCGTAACGACAAAGGTAACCGCACAACCCATACCGAAGGCCATATCGATCCGCCCGCTAACACCAAGGTAGGGGCATATCCCCAGGAATTTGCTGAAGACCAGGTTGTTGACGATCATGATGGATATGAAACCCATCAGCAGTACGCTAACTGTATCCATAAATTCAATCCTCTTCTAAGCCTGCTTTTTGGTGATCAGGTTGACCAGACCCAGGAGCAATCCTAACGTAACAAACGCCCCGACGGGCATTCCCATCGCCGCCCACGGGGTAAACCAGCCATCCTGGCTGACTGGCGACAGCACGGTGATCTCGAAAACCTTTCCCGTTGCGAGCAGTTCACGAATACCCGCTAACACGCACAGCGTCGCGGTAAAGCCCAATCCCATGCCGAGGGCGTCGATTATGCTGACAACCAGGCCGTTCTGGCTGGCGCAGGCCTCGGCGCGGCAGATGATAATGCAGTTGACGATAATCAGCGGGACATAGGGCCCCAATGTTTCGCTCATATTCGGCACGTACGCCTTCAGGAATAAGTCCGCGATGGTGACAAACGTTGCGATAGTCAGCGTAAACATCAGGATTCGCAGGTGCGGCTTCAGCAGATTCCGCATGAGACTGACAACGATATTCGAGCAGATCAACACGAATATGACGCTGCAGCCCATCGTTAGCGCCGGCTTGACCGCGGCGGTCACCGCAAGAGTCGGGCACATACCCAGCAGCAGCCGAAGCACCGGGTTCTCCTGCCAGAGCCCCGCAATAAATGTCTTGCTTACGGAAATGTCATTTGTATTTGCCATCTTGTGTCCTTATATAAGCCCCTTTTCCTTCATTTGGGCTTTGACCTGACTTATGAAATTATTGAGAATATCGACGACCGATTCGCTTGTAACCGTCGCGCCGGTGATAGCGACAATTTCGCTGTCGATTTTCTTATCGTCGCCCACCTTGGAAAGCGTAAACTTTTCGGCAGGCGCGCCGATAAACTGGTTGCGGTAGAAATCCTCGGTTTTGATCTTATCGCCAAAACCCGGGGTCTCATTACTGCTCAGCACGCCAAAACCTCGCAACTTATTGAATTGCTTATCAACCGCAACAACGAGTTTGATCTTGTCCTGAAAGCCCGCCCCCTCTGTTATGAAGGCCCAGCCGACGACATCAGTTCCGCTAAGGGCCTTTTTGACTTCGGTGTCGACGGTCTTGCCTTTGCCGACATCAATTGTCAGCACTTCGGCGGGTTCGAACTTTTCGGCTTCGGTGATCAGGCCGCCGGCGAGATCATTGAATTTCTGGATCTCATTGGCGATTATCTTCGGCTCCCACCATGCGTTCAACCCGGCAAGACAGATGCCGAAAAACACCGATGCGACCAGCAGGAGCCAACTCTGTTCGAAAAAGAATTTGATGTGCTTACCCATTTTTTCTGCCTCCTGCCGGCACGAGTTTGCAGTACCTGTCAATCAGCGGCGTAACGGCGTTCATTATCAATATCGCGTACATGACCCCTTCGGGATATTCGCCCACAATACGGATCAGCATCACCAGCGATCCCACCCCAATGCCGAAGATCCACATTCCCTTGTTCGTAAGCGGCGCCGTTACCGGATCGGTCGCGATAAACAATGCGCATATCAACATGCCGCCGCCGGTCAGGTGGACAATCGGCGACATATAAGCCTCGGGATTTGCAACGTATCCGATGCCCGCAAAAACCGCCGCCGACAGAAGCACCGCCGCGGGGATGTGAAATGTTATCGTTCGCTTGATGAGCAGATATGCGCCGCCGATCAACAGTGCAATAGCGCTTGTCTCGCCCAGGCATCCACCGACGGCACCGGTCAGTGTTGCGATCATTTGCTGATTGACGGTCCTGGCTGTAACCTTGCTCTCATCATTCGCGTCCTTGCCTTTGTCCTTGATCGCCTGCTTGCTCCATGAAAGCGGTGTCGCCTGCGTGATCGCATCGGCGCCCGTGGCGGCGATGGCCGGCATCTGCGAATAGATTGTTGCGGGCACCGTCCATGTTGTCATGCGCATTCCGAAACACGCCGTCAAAAACGCCCGCGCCGCCATTGCGGGATTAAACGTGTTGGAGCCTAACCCGCCGAAGACCATCTTGCCGATTGTGATGGCAAAAGCCCCCCCGACCATCACCAGCCACACCGGAACCGCCGGCGGCAGCGACAGAGCTAAGATAATGCCGGTAACAACCGCACTCAAATCGTCCACTGAATTGGCTTTTTTACGGATAAGATTGCAGAGCCACTCCGTCGCCACACAGGTTATCACGCACGTGCCGATCACCACGGCCGCACGTGCCCTGAAGAACCACAGGGCGGCAAGCACGGCGGGCATAAGGGCGATGATCACATCAAACATGATACTTCGCGTCGAATGCGCCTTACTGATATGAGGCGCAGGCGAAACTGTAATATTCTCAAGCATTTAGCTGACTATCCTTCTTTCAAACTCTAAATACTAACGACTATTCACTGTACGGGCACGGCATGCCGTGCCCCTACCCACTATTGCGGCATTCTCTTCTTTGCACGTGCAACGAGTATCTTTCCTGTCTTGATATAACCGGTCAGTTCGATATTTGCCGGACAGATATAGCTGCAGCAGCCGCACTCAAAGCAGGCGGCCATATGGTACTGCTCGGCTACGTCGAGCAGGTCATGTTTCACCGCATGGGCGATTTTCGTCGGGTTTATATGCGCCGGACACACGTCGAGACATCGGCCGCACCGGATGCAGGGCGTCTGACGGCGGTCATACTTGGCCCGGGTAATTTCTTCTTTTGTCAGCAGGGTGATCGCGCCGCTGGTTTTTGTAAGCGGTGTGGACATGTCGGCGATGGCAAAGCCCATCATCGGACCGCCCATAATGACCTTGGCGGTCTTGTCGTTCATTCCGCCGCAATGTTCGACCAGGTCGCCGACGGCTGTTCCTATGGGTACGTAGAAATTGCCCGGCTTTGCGATGGAAGAGCCGCTCACCGTTACCGCACGGTGAGTAAGAGGATTGGCGCAGGCAACCGCCTCGGCGATCGCCGCACACGTGGCGACATTGAGCACGACAACGCCGATCATCGGGGGTATGCCGCCGACGGGCACATCCTTTTTCCAGATGGCCTTGATCAGTTGCTTTTCACCGCCCTGCGGGTACTTGGTCCTGACGGGCACAACCTCCATCTTCTCAGTACCCGAACACGCCTCAATCGCCGCGGCCATAGCCTTGATCGCCTCGGGCTTGTTGTCTTCGATGCCGATTTTTACATCGTAGCACTCGGCGGCGCGACAAGCCAGTTTAATGCCCGCGACGATCTGATAACTCCACTCCAACATCAAACGGTAGTCGCAGGTGATAAACGGCTCGCATTCACAGCCGTTGATGATCATGATCTCTTTGGGCGTCTGCGGGTTCGGTTCGAGCTTTACCCTCGTGGGGAAGCCGGCGCCGCCCATGCCTATAATTCCACCTTGCCTGATAGCATCGCGAATATCGCCTTCGCTCCATTTAGTCGCGTTGAAGTCCTTATCGAACTTCTCCGGGCAGGGCTGCTTGTGATTTGCGAACTCGGCATCCGTTTCAATGGTGATCGCCATCGCCCGCCCCAGAACCGGATGCGACGCCAGCGCGATATCCTTGACCGTCCCGTCGACCGGTGCATGGACCGGCGCCGAGACAAACGCGTCGGCATCGCCTATGACCTGCCCGGCGACGACCTTGTCCCGTTTGGCGACCAGCGGCTTGCATGGCGCCCCGATGTGCTGTCCTAAGAGTATGGACAGCGTCTTTGGCGTGGGAAACTGTTCTATCGGACAGTCTTCGGTGAAATGCTTATTTTCCTGCGGATGAACGCCGGCGGGAAAAGTGACTTTATCCTTCGTCTTTATCATTGGTCTCCTTCAGTTGACAGCGGTGTTGCACACCGTCCCAACGGCTGCTCATTTTGCCGGCAATGAGCACATAAACAAAACTCACAAGCCCCGCAAACAGCACGCCAAGCAGGATTCTGAGGTGTTCATTGCCCGTAACTGCGTCGAGTTTCCTGTCGGCAACCACCAGGCAGACAACAAAAACGATGATCGGAAGCAAAAATACAACAATAACCTTCTTTACCACCGACGGACCCCGCACCTTGCCCATCTGTTCGTAGATGGTCTTGCAGTCGTGAGCCCCAGCGCAGTTAGAACAATATTCTTTCTTATCCGTCATTATTTAGAGTACCTAACAAAATGAGTGTTTTAATGTGGCATGGGCATCCTGCCCATGATACACGGGCAGGATGCCCGTGCCACGTTTCATTTTGTTAGAAGTTTTTAGCATTTCAGTTGAATAAAGCCGACCTTATAATTAAAATCGGTTTGCTTTGCAAGTCAAATTTTGAGTTTAATTATTCTCGCAAACAGAATTCGAGAGGGAAATCGAAATGTCAAAGAGAACAATTCTACTTGCACTCATCTCCATTTGTTCGGTCCTGGCTGGCTGTGCCACAAACCCCGTAACGGGCGGCAGGCAACTTATGTTGATAAGCCCCCAGCAGGAACTTGAATTGGGTCAGCAATACTCCCCGGAGGTCCAAAAACAATTGGGCGGTCCGATCAACAACCCGCAGATCCAGTCCTATATTTCCGCTGTGGGTGCGAAAATTGCCCGTGTCAGCCACATGCCGGACCTTGAGTTCCACTATACGGCCGTCAACGACAAATCCATAAATGCCATGGCGCTTCCCGGCGGACATATCTTCATTACCCGCGGTATGCTGCAGAATATCCGGACTGAGGCGCAATTAGCGGCGGTTTTGGCCCATGAAACGGTCCATGTCACGGCCCGTCATTCCGCCGACGCCATGAGCAAGCAGATCGGGCTGAGCATACTGCTGTCTGCGATAACCACTGAAAAAACCCCGCAAACGCTTGTGACAGTCGCCGAATTGGGCACACAGATACTGTCCCTCAAGTACAGCCGCAATGCCGAGTATGAAGCGGACACCTTTGGGCTGGATTATATGGCAAGAGCAGGATACAACCCAACCGCCATGGTCGAGTTGATGGAGATACTGGAAAGTCAAAACAGCGTAAGACCCATCGAATTCTTCTCCACGCACCCAAGCCCGACCAACCGCAAGGAGAAAATCCGGGAACGTATTGCATCCATGAACCCTTCCGACGGCCTGGCGATGGGACAAGCCGATTACAAGAAAAACGTCCTCGAAAAGCTGTAGCACCGCCTCCAGCGGTCAAAACGGCGAGCCAAAACACATAATTATCGGAACAAATCACCGTGAAACGGTACTTTTTCAAGAAAAACCAGAAACTCACCAGGCCTGAGCAGTTTCGGGCGGTGTTAGCGCATAAGTGCTGTTCACAAAACGACTTAATTCGCCTTTACGTCGTCGCCAACGACTGCGGCTATCCGCGTTTGGGCATTTCTGTGGGCAAAAAGCAGGCAGGCGCCGTCGGGCGAAACCGGCTCAAGCGTCTGTCGCGGGAGGCATTTCGCCTCTGCCAGCACGATATACCGCCCGGCTACGACTACTTGTTAATATTTGCGTCAAAAAGGTCGAAAAAAAGGGAGCAGAAGCCGCAGATAGCCTCTGGAGTGGTCAGTTTTGAGACTGTCAGGAAGTCGCTGACCGAACTGGCAGAGGCAGCGGTGCAGAAAAGCAGGCAAAGGTCGCAGGATAGCATGGAAAAGGCATCCGGTGAGTGATATGGGCAAACTCATGCAGATCGGAGCAGCGGCCGAAAAGGCCGGGGTCTCTCGACAGTCGCTGCAGTATTACCTGATGGTCGGGCTGCTGGAAGCGACCGAGGTGAGTTCTACAGGCCGGAGGCTGTTTGACGCCAAGGCCGTCCAGAGAATTAAACTGATAAAGAAACTTAATGAAAGCGGATATCCGCTCCGTGCGATTCGGGACTTGTTCATGGAAGGGCATAACGACTCGAAAGGACCTTCGTAATGGCTGATTACAACACTCTGCAACGACGACGAAACATGGTAGTGGGCGGCTTTGTCCTGATTGCGTTCTGTGCTTTTGTGTGGCTGGTCTTTATCTTCGGCGAGCTGCCGATTGCAGTGAGCAGGCTTCGTTCGTTCCAGGTGTTAGTCAATTTCCCGAACGCGCCGGGTGTGCAGATGAATACGCCGGTGCGATATTGCGGTTATCAGATCGGCAGGGTGATTGGTATATCGCCGCCGTTTCTGTTCAAAGAACCTGATACCGAACGCCGTTTCCATCAGGTTAAGGTTACCCTTGCTATAGACCGCAAGTTCGAAGATATCCCGTCGAATATCGATGTGCTGTTGATGAAGCGCGGATTAGGCAGCGCATATATCGAATTCGAGTTCGACCCGGACCGTAAGATTACCGGTTTCCTTGCAGATGAGGCCGTCATGCAGGGCGCCATGGGAACAACCAGCGAGTTTCTTCCCAAGGCGGTGCAGGACAAGATCGAACAACTGGTCGATGCGGTCACAGCGCTCGCCGGCAACGCCAATATGATCGTCGGCGATGCCGACAACCAGCAAAACATCAAAGACACGCTTGCCAATATCAAACTCGCTGCGGAGCAGGCGACGAAAGCTCTCGAATCGTTTAAGGACATGTCGGACACCGGCAGGGCGCGAATCGATCAAACCGCCGACAAGGCCGACCTTACCCTTGATTCGGTCAAAGCGCTTTCGGATATGAGCATGGTGCAGGTCGATGAAGTTGCAGGCGAGTTGTCCGGGGCGATCGCCGATATTCGCCGCATCCTGGCCAAGGTAGACGAAGGCGACGGCTCGGCGGCGAAACTCCTAAACGACGGCAGGCTGTACGAAAATCTACTGGACAGCAGCCAGGAATTGAGTCTCGCTCTCGAGCAGCTAAAGGAACTCGCCGCAGAAGCAAGAGACAAAGGCATCAAGATAAAGTGGTAGCGTCTTATCGTTCCATGTGCAACTCATAACAAGACTCTTGCAAAAGTGCGGTTTGGCATTGAGTATTTAGCATTTAACGACTCTGACAAAACAACTGTCAACGAAAAGAGAGACCCTCTCTGGCGGCGACCGAGCGAACGTGGTCTGCGGCTTTCTTGTATTCTTCCCGGTTGGGCAGATGCTCCAGCATCAGCGGAACATTCGGTAGCCTGCTCAGTGCCCGGAGGAACACCGCATAATCAAGGCCGCCGAGTCCCGGGCGTACTTCGTCAAGATGGGTCGTGAGCTTTTCGGAAAGAAGGATGTCCTTGCCGTGGCAGCTTTTCATGTAGCCCCCGAGTTTCTTGAAGCATTCACGTATCAAGGCGCCGTTATTGAAATAACGCTGCGGGCTGCACACAAGGTTGACCGGGTCGAAGTGTACAGCAAAGCGTTTGCGGTCGATGGCGACAATCAGGTCAAGATAGGAATCAGCGGAGTCGGGGTATTCCCACGGCATGGTCTCGAGACAGAAGTAAGTCCGCGTTGCCCAACTCAATCAGCGAATAAACAACCCCCCGCCGCGCAATAAGCGCCGAATCCGAATCCGGCCAGTTCGCTAAAACCTCCACTCATCTCGCCTGCCCGCTCAACTGCGACGGCCATGACAAACCTTCTTGAAACGGCACCGCGGACTTTTAATTCACTTTTCCCAACCGCATGTACTTTTGACGCAGGCGTCTTTCTTAATGACCATGTGGCTTTCTTAGTTTTTTCCAATCCGTCGACTCGGGTATATTCACTTCATATCGCTTCTGGTCAGGCTTGATTTCAATATTACCCAGATACAACAAGTCTGTCCAAGGATCACTATCGCCCCGACCCAGTTTTACCAGTGGCAGAAGACGTTCTTCGAAAACGGCACTGCGGCGTTTGCCCCGAAAAAGCCCGGCCGCGAGTACGACCTTGAGAACAAGGTCAAGCAGCTCAATAAGAAGCTGGCCCGGAAGGATGAGGTGATCGCCGAGTTGGTCGAGCATAACATCGACTTAAAAAAAAAGCATGGCCAGGACTGAAGGACGGATGGGCCCAGCCGGATGTACGGGATGAGGTAGTCGATTACGTGAGGCGCTGGTCGGACAAAACGGATATTGCAGCGGCGAGGATGATTCCCTGGATCGGCATCACCCGCAGTAAATTCTATGACTGGCGGTCTCGCTACGGCAAGGTCAATGAGCACAATGCGTTGGTGCCGCGGGACGCATGGCTGACCCTGTCCGAACGGCAGGCGATCGTGGACTACTACCGGGATCATCCTTTGGAAGGCTATCGGAGATTGAC
>JAGHBX010000353.1 GCA_021160785.1 Planctomycetota bacterium
ATATGGAGCGGGGTTCGGACATTTCCCTGGGGCTGGTTGCATCTCAGAGAACGCAAAACGACACTGACCGAATCAGCCCCCAGGCCGTAACACGCTGCGGCCTGCGCTGGTACAAGAACCGGGTGGTGGTGAATTATGACACCGACTCCAAGAACATATACAAGCTGCGAAACAATCGCGATGTGGTTCGCAGCCTGTTGACGATGTCTTATGTTACCACGGGACGGCTGCTGCTGGCTAACAGTTTCTCTCAGTTGTCGCCGGAAATAGTGCATGACCTGACACGAATCTATCCGTTCCACACAACCCCCAAAACCGCCCGGCCGGTGGATGCATTTACACAAAAATATCCCAGAGTATATGACTTTGAAGTTTCTCAGGCGTGGCATCAGTTGACTTTCTATAATAACGACAACAATAACAAAATGGACATCGGTGTGAAACTCGCCGGCGATACGGCGGAAGGAGCCCTGGGACTGAATCCCGACAAGGACTATTATGTGTATGATTTCTGGAACGATACTTTCGTGGGCAAAATACCGGGCGCCGGCGAACTGTCCCGGCAGTTGCGCCCCGGAGAGGTTCGCATGATGTCGGTCCACGAAGTTGCGGGGCATCCCCAGTTCATTTCTACAAACAGGCACATCATGCAGGGATACATTGATCTGGTCCGGATTGAATGGCTCCCGGGTCGAAATATTTTGAGAGGGATCAGTAAAATCACAGGCGGTGACAGTTACGTGATTACGATAGCCGCAAATGGTTACACCCCTCAGGCCGCCCAAGTCAATGATCCGGATACTCGGGCAATACTTGAAAATACCGATAGCGGACTGGTAAGATTGATCATCGCACGAGATAAAAATGCTGTTGTGGAGTGGATCGTGAAATTCTGACACCAATTATGTTGCGCCACAGGCGATGTCGCCTGCAGTTGAAGATCGGGAATCCTTCCTGGGAGTCTCTTCGATTTCGTCTGCGATGCCATTTTCGTTTTTGTCGGTTATCCCGGTATGGGGATTGTTGACGACCGCCTTCCATGCACATTGGCGCATTCGCTTGTCTAATTCGGCATTGTATCGGCTGACCTCGAACTCCGCCTCTATCAGCGCCGGCGATTTCTTGTAGAGGGTAGCGTAGTAAACATAGCCTTCCCACCAGTTCATGTATTTGCCGATGTGCCCGCCGTCGCGCCAGATAGTGTGCTCCTTGCCGCAAAGGTGTTTGGACAGGCCTTCGATGCCCGGCAGATCGTTTGCATAATAGAGTTTGAGCAACTCACACAGTGAGTCGCCGACAGGTATCAAGCGGACCTTGCCGGGGTACTTCTTGTTCAACGCAGTGAGCAGACCCTTGCAGGAGACGTTAATCTTCTTCTGGCCGGCGAGAAAATCTTCGAGCTTGAAGTCGTATTCACTTCCCGATCCGGGCGTCCTGGGCCAGCCGTCCTGAATATAGAAGATCATATCGGGATTGGCTTGGAGGCAGACGTCGATCCACCTGGCGTAGTGCTCCGGCCAGTCGTTGTAATACAGGCCCCACGTCATCACGTCCCACTTGCCTGTCGCGATCGCCGGAAGCAGGATGTCTTTGAGCATCTTGCCGGGATATTTTCCGTGTTCGGCAAGCCAGATCGAATTTGCGGATCCCGACCCGCCCCCGCTGAGGTGAGGTCGCTGATGATGACCATCCAGCCCTGCCGCGGCGGCGATCTTCGGCAGGGTCCCGACCGCCGGCGCCACCCAACTATGCCCCGTCATAACAATCCGCAGACCGCTGCCTTTGGCAAAGCTAAGCGGATTCTTGCGGCGGCGTTCTTGTTGTCCGGCTTTTTGAATGTGCCGGCGCGCTTCGGTAAGCGTCAACACGCCGTCTTTATCGATATCGGCGTCAGGGTGCTGCTGCAGATAATCCTTAAGCCGGGCGAAATTGGCGCTGGTAACTTCCGGACCGGCACAACAAACGCACGCCAGTAAAAGAACCCCGACCAAACCACCCGCCAAAAAGATCGACCGCTTGCTTCTCATACTCGCCATACAACTTCCTTTCATAAGCTTCTTCGATATCTTTGCTACATACAAGAACCTGCGATTCAGTTCAGGTGCACCGGTACCAACAGGCCAGTTTAAGGGCTATCTTTTGGTTGGCGGTGGAGGATCAGAGGGCGAGTCTATCCAGAACGAATACAACCTGGCGTTTTTCATCCGGAACAATATCCGCAAATGATCCTCCCCCGGTGGGACGAGTTCCTTGTTCGATTTCCAAGCCATTCGGCCTTTGGTCGTGTCCCTGGTCAAGGCAATCGAATCATCCAGCGTATACGATTCAATCGGCTCTGAATCTCTTGACAACACCGCGGCCTTGACCCAGCCGCCATCCGCCACTTCGGCATTTACAAACAAACCCTCACCCTTGAACGTCATAGGGCGGGTTACTATTTGGCCTGGCGTTTGTCCTGCGTTGAGTGAGGCAAAACCATCCCGGCGCAGTTTAGCCAACCCGATACCAAACGACCAGTTTTTGACATCCTCGCGATTGGCATTGCGCGCGCCGAAATAATAGAACCACAGTTCATTACCGACGAGAGCGGGTTTGATTTTTACAGGCCCTAAATAATCGGCGTCCCAACTGTCATCGGTTCCCAATGGAATAAAGGGCTTTCGCTGCCTCGGCCTGGACCAGTGGCGACCGTCTCGGCTATAGCTCAACTGAATATCGACCTGCTTGAACCCTTTGGGAATTACACACAGAGTACGTATCATCCCAACCCACATACTCTCATAAACAAAACCGATATGGCCGTAAAACTGCCGATCGGGCGGGTCGAGCCTGTCGGGAAACATAAGGAAACGCTCCCTGCTCCAATGGACAAGGTCGTCGCTTTCCATAAAAGCCCGAAGTCTCAGCCGCGGCTTGAGCTCCTGGACAATTCCAAGCTGCTTGATTTTTTCTTTGGGAAAATACAGGTTGAATTTGGTATCGCAAATATACTTTTTCAATACAGGGTCGTAGCGAAAAATACATGTGTCCCCGACTCCTTTGGCCCAGAAGGGACCGGGGTTCATATAACTGTATGTTCTTTTGAGAATCGGACGTTTGAAACTCTCTTTCCAGTGGAGACCGTCTGCGGAGCGGTACGCATAAAATCCACCTTTTTCGTTTATCTTTTCGTTTGCTCGTTTTTCGATGACGGCCTCATATCGCCGTTGTGGGTCCGTCGCATCTGGATTAAAGATAAATCCTCTTACTTCTCCGGGGCTATTGAAGATTCTGTTGCCCTGCGGCCCCAGATTGGGTCTTCTCCAGTGAATGCCGTCGGTGCTTTCGGCGTAATTCATACTGTACCACATACGGAATTTTCCGCTTTTGTTGTCATATAAAACAGCCACCGGAACGCCGGGCATCAACGGGTTGCCGGGATGTTTGACCGGCTGGTGGAACTGGCGGGTCAGATGCTCGATCTCGCTGATCAGGAAGTCGTCCACGAACAACTGATGCGTCGAGTCGATTTTGAGAGGCCAGTCGGAAACGTCGCCCGGGAACAGGATACGATCGCTGGTCAGAATGCTGTACGCCTCCGGGAACCGGTCGCGGTCCACCCACGAGTCGGGTCCTTGAGGCGACTCTGCTCGTACCATCATGGCTGGAAGAATAAGCAGAAGGAGACAGATGAATGAGTATGCACAAACTTCGAGGGATGTTCTCTTTTTAATCATTATTCTGGTCCTTCTCTTCTTCCGGAATTTCAAGAACACTATACTTACCGGGAAATACTTATGGCCAACAACTCCACAACTCCTGGACCTATCCGATATTTCCCATTTGTCTTCACAAACGTTGCTCCTGTACAACTCAAACCCTATAATACCAAAATCCCATCTCAATTCCAACTACTTCCCAGCAGATTCCGCGTGCCACGTTGATTCTGTCGAGAATCTTTGCATCATCCCGACGTATAGAGTAGAATAATCAAGAAGTGGCTCGGCAACGTATTTGAGTAGTTTAATCTGGGAACTAATCGGTTATACGGAGAACTGTTGCACAGCCCTGTCCGAGGGAGTAATTTGACCGACAGGTTGTTTATTTTGGAAGACGGCAATGTTACGGTTACTAAAACTAATGTGCGTATGGTGGTGGATTGTCGGCGTTGCGGGATTTATGTGCTCATCGACAGAGGCGGCACAACCCGCCGGCGGGCAAACCTCCATCCTGGAGCGGATCGGTGTTACGAGCGGTATCTGTGTGTTACTGGACGACATACAGTGTAAGCAGGCAATTGAACTGGCGCGAGAGACCGAGCTGTTAGTTTATGTCCAACTTTCGCGGGCACACGATCTAACCTCCGCTCGTCGGGCGGCCGACGAAGCGGGATATTATGGCAGGCGAATCTTTGTCGAACACGGTCCTCTAAATCAGCTTTATCCGGCGGATAACCTGGCCGACGTTGTAGTAGCGACAGGTGAACCAAAGGGATTAAATGAAGCGGAGGTGCTGCGGGTGCTTCGGCCTGGAGGCAAGGCGATACTGGGCCAAAAGATGCTGGCCAAGCCTGTTCCCGCCGGCGTTGATGACTGGAGTCATCCGTATCATGGGCCGGATAATAATCCCCAGTCGAACGACCAGGTCGCCCGCGGTCCGTATCTGACTCAGTTTCTGGCGGAACCGCGATATGGCCCGCTGCCCCAGGTAGCGGTGGCTTCGGCGGGCCGAGTATTCAAAGCGTTCGGGCACATCGCGTTCAAGGTTCGGGAAGAACCGCTGTTAAATACCTTGGCGGCTTTCAACGGCTATAACGGTACGCTGCTGTGGAAGCGAGAGCTATCGCCGAAATACATGATTCATCGTAATACCATCATCGCCACGCCCGCGACGCTGTATGTAGCCGATGACAAATCGTGCAAGCTGATCGATCCGGAAACCGGTAAATTGCTGGACGAGATTATTCCGCCGGTAGAGACGGCGGGCGGAACGTTCTGGAAATGGATGGGTCTGGAAGATGGCGTGCTTTATGCGCTGACAGGTGAGCAGGAACAGGTCGATCCGATAGTTCGGCAGAAACGCCAGGTTCACGGCTGGCCCTGGGTTCCGCTTTCGCCGGGTTTCGACCGACCAAATTACCCCTGGGGATACGGGCGGAATCTGTTGGCAATCGAGCCAAAGACTAAACGAATTCTATGGCGATATCATGAAAACGAGCCTATCGACAGCCGGGCGGTCTGCATGAAAAACGGAAGGATATATTTCTACCGGTTCGGCGAGTATCTCGGCGCTCTAAACGCCAAAACCGGTAAGGTAATCTGGCGCAAGACAAAGAAGAACGCGCCGGCACTGTTCGCGGCGATGGGTGAGTACCTGAACCGTTGTGGGCCCTGGGCTAACTGGCGCAGCACGGTGTATCTTAAATGTTCCGATGAGGTATTGTATTTTGCCGGTCCCCAGGCAGGCAAACTGCTGGCGGTTTCGGCTAAGGACGGCAGAGTCCTTTGGGAAGACCCGTATAATAACTTTCAATTGGTTCTGCGTGATGAAGGTCTGTATGGCTTTAGCGGTACGATCGACCATGGCAAGCTAAGTAAAAAGTTTAATCCGTTGACCGGTGAAGTGTTAGCCGAACTGGTAACCGGTCGCCGGACGTGCACCCGTCCGACCGGAGCGGTGGATGCGATATTTTACCGGGCGGAAGGAGGCTCGACTCGTTTCGACACTACCACCAATCATGCCGAGTTGATTTCGCCCATGCGGGCGCAATGTCATGACGGCGTAACCATCGCCAACGGTCTGCTGTACTGGTGGCCTTCGGTCTGCGACTGTAATTTAACCCTGTACGGAATTACCTGCCTGGGTCCGGCGGGCCGGTTCGATTTTTCACAAAATGACGGCGAAGCGGATCGGCTGGAAAAAGGCAGCGGTCGAACAACCAAAGTAACGCCGCTGCCGCAATCCTCATCGGATTGGCCGACATTTCGAGCGAATAATCTCGGCAGCGCAACCAGCCGGGCAGTCATTGCCAAAACGGGTGATTTACTATGGCAGTACACTCCCGACGCAAAGTTTATTCCCACCACCCCGGTGGCTGCGGGCGGGTTGGTCTTTTACAGCGGCGCCGATGGAATTGTGCGCGCGATTGACGCCCAAAGCGGCAGGGCACGGTGGAAAGCATACACCGGCGGAGCGGTGCGTATTGCGCCAACCATCTGGCGAAATCGCGTCTATGTCGGTTCCGGCGATGGGTGGATATATGCCCTGGAAGCGGCGACAGGCAGGCTGCTGTGGCGTTTCCGGGCGGCGCCGAAAGAGCGGCGGATTCCGGTGTACGGTTCGCTGCTTTCGACCTGGCCTGTCGCAAGCGGCGTACTGGTGCAAAACGGCGTGGCGTATGCCGCGGCGGGGATCGTTAATTATGACGGCACCCACGTGTATGCACTTGACGCGATTAGCGGTCGGATTATCTGGCAGAACCATACCTCAGGCCATCTGGACACCGAATCGCGCTGCGGAGTCAGCGTTCAGGGACACATGCTGATATGCCGGGACAAGCTGTGCCTGGCCGGCGGCAATGCCGTTTCACCGGCTATATATAATATCAAAGACGGTACGTGTATGAATAATCCGGAAAAAATAAAAGAACTTGCCCAAAACAATGTTCGGATATCGCAAAGTCCGCGGGGGTGGGAGTTATATCGTATCGGCGAAGGCGTCAAGGTCTGCGGCAGACCGTTTTACGCCCACCCGCAATATAAAGTTTATGATAATTCGGTTCTTAATAAGACCTTTGTCGCTTCGCAGGGCAATCTTGATATTGTCTGGGTCAACAATACCAGGGTTATGTGTTTCACTCGAACGCAGGAAAAACCAAACAACCGGTTTCTTGAGGCCTGGGGCAAATTGGACATCCCCGGCATGAAGCCTGTATGGCAATATGACTGTCCTGAGAGTATGGCGCTGGCGGCAGGAAAAAATGCCGTGGTCGTCGCCAAAGCTCGCGAATTAGCGGTGCTTAACCTGCGCGACGGGCAGGTCCTGTGGTCAAAGCCGCTGCCTGCCAGACCGGTCGAATGGGGTTTAGCAATCAACGACCGCGGACAGATATTTGTTACCCTCGAAGACGGGCGGATACTCTGTTTCGGTGAAATCATATAAACAATCGTATCACTTGCGGCTAAAATCGAAATTCGAATCTCGAAACAAATTCAAAATCCGTAACCGTCTATTTGTCACGAACTACCTGAAAAATCCGGAATTGTGCAAGTCAAATGTTACCGTGACCAGTCGGTCAGGCTTGATTTTACGGAGTGTTTGGCGCAAACCGCCCGCCCAGATGATCTCCAAATCGACCGAATCCTTGTGGGTCCCCAAACCAAAGTGCAGCGTCATTTCATTCTGATTACCTTCACCCGTACCGGCTTCTACCTGGCGGGTAAGTATCTTATCCTTTAGTTTGATTCGAACCTGGCTGCCGATGGCGTCCCGGTTGACGCTTTTGCCGTCACCCCGGAGCTTTACCTTCAGCCAGTGGTTGGCGTTGCCCCGGTTTATGAAGAGCTTGCCCGCCGTGACCAGGTCAATATCTCCGTCATTGTCGAAATCAGCCCATGCCGCCTGATAAGTGGGCCCTAAACCAGCCAGGCCGGCCTCGG
>JAGHBX010000488.1 GCA_021160785.1 Planctomycetota bacterium
CCGGCTTGGCCAAGGTGTTCTTCGAGGGGTTTGAGCCATTGCTTGGCTTGTGCTATCGCGAATGGTTTCTCGCCCTCCAGACGAAGGTAAGCCTCAATGAAAGGTCCCATCAGCCATGGCCAGACCGTGCCCTGATGATAGGCGCGGTCACGGGATTCCCACGATCCGCCATAGCGTCGCCGGTAACGCGGATCGTCGGGTGAAAGCGTTCGCAAGCCAAAAGGAGTCAACAGCTTTTCGATGATTACCCGTAAGACGCTATGCTGTCGCTCAACCGGTAGCGGACTATATGGCAGCGAAACGGCAAAAAGCTGATTCGGCCGGATCGATGGGTCCGGAACGCCGTCAACGAGGCAGTCGTACAAGCAACCGGCGAGATCGTTCCAGAAAATCCGATTGAATGCGATGCTGATCATATCGGCGAGGTGTTCGTACTGCTGAGCTTTGGCCGGTTGGCTGCCCCGGCAGCGGTCGGCCATGAATCGATGTGCGCAGTACCAAAGTGCATTGATTTCGACGGCCTTGCCATGGCGGGGGGTGATGACCTCCTCGCCAAGCTTAACGTCCATCCAGGTTAATTGGGTCTGCTTCGAGCCTCCCGTCAGTAATGCATCCGCATCAGCCCGGATGTCGAACCAAGTTCCTTCTTGGTAAGCCGATAGAATCGCTTCGGTTGCGGGCATGAGGGTGTCTTTCCAAAACGACTCGTCTTCCGTGGCCTCCATGTAGCGCTGACTGGCCAGGATGAACCACAATGACGCGTCGATGCTGTTGTAGTGCGCCGCACAAGAGTAATCATCAAATCGGTTGGGAATCAGTCCGTCGCAGATATGCTCGGCAAACGTTTGGAAGACCTCTTTCGCCTCTTTGAACCGCTTTGTAGCAAGCAGAAGGCCGGGCAACGAAATGAAAGCGTCTCGCCCCCAATCGGCGAACCACGGATAGCCGGCCAGGATCGTTGAGCGGGGAGGCATGTTGGGGAAGTGGCGTTGTACGAGAAAGGCGTCGCTGGCAACGGCCAATCGTTGGGTGGCTTGGTCAGCAGCCGGCCCTACGCTTACCACCAGGATTTTCAATCGGTTGCGACGCCGCTCAATGGTAGTGGTAAATCCCAGCGGAAACGGATCGGACAGCGAAGCTGTCAGTTGGCACGGCCTCCCGTCCTCCAACTCGTATTTGAACCATCCGGGGCTGTACAGGTCTTCGTGACATTCCTGCCCCCGCGCGACCTCTACGCGATAGCGGAAGCGATACCACCATTGTGGCTCGGGCTTGAACTCAGCCTCGCGGCTTATCAAGTAAAGGGCCTGGCCGTTGGTTTGCCTGTCCTGTACCGTCACACCGCCGCTTACCCTCTGGAAGGTCATTTGGTGGGGATGCTCGGAGCGTCGGAGGTGATGGAAGTCGCGAAGTGCAACGAACGGCCTCAGTTCAAGCCGTCCCCTCTTCCCGAACAACGTGAAACGTATAGCTGTCGCGTTAACCGATTCTGCCAGCACGATTTCCTTCACCAGTTTCGCATCGGCCATGTGGTAAACGAACGTTGGCACGACGTCGTTTCGGAATTCAACCAGATGTTCGAAACCCTTGGGGGAGAATTCGTCCGGAAACTCGTTGGTTGCCAGGGAAAAGGTCTCGTCACCGATTAAAAGGCGTTCCACGAGGGTAGAGAGCGCCACGATTCTGCCGACTGGCGGAGTAGTAGCTGCTACGAGCAGCCCGTGGTAGCGCCGGGTATTGCATCCCACTACCGTCGAAGAAGCGTAAGCTCCGAGCTTGTTTGGTAGCAGCCATTCCTGTTGAAGCAGCTCTTCCAGGGTTGTACATTCGCAATGCACAACCAGCGGGAGCGGAAGTGGATCGTCAACACCGAAGTTATTCATATAGGTTCCCTATCGGCTGAAGTGTTTCGGAAATTATAGACAACTCAGTCATGTCGGTGTCCTCTTTGACGTTTTGCATCCTCTATACGAATGGAGCGGTTTTGGTCGTCGCAGTGCTCGGCTTTAATTGGCCACCCACCGGTACCGGGCCTCAAGCGGGCGCCTTTTGCGGTTAATCACTGTTGGAGGAGCTAACCCGACAATCGACAATCTAAGAAGCAAGACGGGAAAGGGTCACGAACTTACGAGAAAGCCCCATTCCAGTCAGCTAGCCAAGTAATTCTGTCGTTCAAGGGATAACGGATAATGCACCTGCCGTTTCGGCTTTTGTCGCATCAGTAGCGAGAGCATCCCTCTTACTTATCGGATGCGCTTCAGGCTGTATGGATCTTCGTACGGCTTCGAATGTTGTCCAGGATATTCATGTAGTTGATGTAAGCGTCGTATGGAGACTCATATGGGTTGAAATATTTATGCACATCCCCGTCCGCAAACCATTTTGTGCACATGTAGTAGAAATGGTCGGAGGTTTGGAGTTTCCGCCAATCGGCGATAAGGGTTTCATCCCCGGTGGACAAGACGTCTTCAGCCAGAGCATACAGATCGTGAAGGGCGTTGGCCTGCATGCTATTGCCCAGCCAGGCGGACAGGTCGCGTTCGGTATCGGCCCAAGAGATCATATGGGGCACGTCGATCTCCCCCACGGGAGGATAACGGTCAATGGCTTGGGAGACGGTCAGGAAGTCGTTTTTGCCGGTTTCCAACAAGCTTTGCGGCAAAGCGCGGAGAAACTCAAAGATACCCGTATCCTCCCACTGATGCTCGCCAAAGGTCTCGTAGTCCATGAACAGGTTGCAGACGTACCCATTACCGTTTATCTGGTCCACCCAACGGACGAATTTATCCGTGGTCAACGGCCATTCGGGCCAGTCACGGTTGCCGAAGCGAAAAGCGATGTCGTCGCTAAGGCGGTAATTTTTCAGCAGGATCCGCAGGTTGGCGCAGTTCGGTGGGTTGTAGATGAAGTTTGGGCTGCGGTAACCCAGGACATGGTCTGCGCCTTCAGTCAATATAGCGTCGAAACCCATATCCTCGACGACCTTGGCTACATCGTTGTTGTACGTCAGCTCGGTGTTTCGGAAGATTCGGGGGCGCTGCCCGAAAAGTTCTTCCATGAGGTCGGAATGCATTCGGGTTTGGGTAATGAACTCCCGCCGATCATATAAGAACGCCAGGCTGTGGTAGTACGTTTCCGCGATGAATTCCACGCATCCCGTTCGAGCCAGATCGAGGAAACTTTCCAAGGCATCAGGCGCCCACCGTTTGAATTGCTCGATGACGGTTCCCGTCAGAGAATAGCTGACTCGGAACTGCCCTTTGTGACGGTCGATGAGATCTTTGATAAGCTTGTTAGTAGGTAAGTAACATTTATTAACGACCTTACGACAGATCTTCTCATTCTGGGCATCGTCAAAATAGTTGGGGTCGCTGTCAAAGATCGTGTATCGACGTAGGCGGAAGGGTTGATGTACCTGGAAATAAAAGACCACTGATGCCATAGACGTATCAAGCCGAACATTCCCGGCCGGGTCAAGACCAAATTCGGGGCCGAGTGGACAAATTTGTGAAGTTCCTATTTACGCTTTGGCTTCCCCGATGGCTTGGGCGTAGATGTGTCGGAGCCGCTCGGCACTGTCCCGCCAGGAGAATTTTCTCAATTCGAAACGCCCGTGTTGTCGGAGCGTTTTCTGAAGTGGTGGATGCTTCAATACGGCGAGAATTTTGTTTGCCATCTCGTCGATATCCCAGAAATCCACCTTGAGCGCGTGAGTAAGAACTTCGGAAACACCGGATTGTTTGGAGATTATCACGGGCACATTGTGCGACAAGGCCTCCAGTGGAGCGATCCCGAACGGCTCGGAGACGCTCGGCATGACGTACAGGTCGGCCATACGGAAGACTTTGTCCACATCGGCGCCTCGCAGAAAGCCGGTGAAGGTTACGTACTTGCCAAGCTTAAGATCCGCGACTTCTTGCACGCATCGCGTAATCAAATCGCCGCTGCCGGCCATCACGAAACGGACATTTTTCATCTTATCCACGACTTTCCTGGCTGCGCGGAGGAAGTACTCTGGGCCTTTCTGCATGGTTACTCGTCCGAGGAAGAGGACGATTTTTTCATCCTGACGGATGGGCTTCATTTCCAGATAAGAGTTATTGGGCAGGTCGACGGCGTTATAGACGACATCGATGCGCTCATTCGGCACCCCGTAGCGGGAGTTGACGATCCTACGGGTCAAATGACTGACACAAATCACTCTAGCGGCACCATGCATGCCGGCCCGTTCGATGTCGTAAATCTGCTGGTTGACGTTTTCGCCCGAGCGATCGAACTCAGTGCTATGGACATGCACCACGAGAGGCCGGCGGGTCGCGGCGGCCACAGCCAGCCCTGCCGGAAACGTCATCCAATCGTGCGCATGAATTACGTCAAATTCTTCCCGTTCAGCGATCTCAACCGCAAGTCTCGCGTAACGGTGAACTTGGGAAATCAAGTCTCCGCTATAGTGAGCGCCTCCTCCCCGCGAGAACTTTCCTGAGG
>JAGHBX010000295.1 GCA_021160785.1 Planctomycetota bacterium
GAAGATATGTCGCCGCACATGGGCTGTTACGGCGAGACGACCATCGAGACGCCGAACATAGACCAATTGGCTAAGGAAGGGACGCTGTTCCGAAATGCCTTCATTACGTGTCCGGTATGTTCGCCGAGCAGGTCGGCGATGGAGACCGGGATGTACCAGACAAGCATCGGCGCCCATAACCATCGTTCATGCAGGCATGACGTCAAGATTAAGCTGCCCTCGCACATCAAGTTGGTTTCGGAGTATTTTCAGCGGGCCGGTTTCTACACATCCAACGGTGGAATGTTGAACATCGGCAATTTGTCGAAGACCAAATCGGGCAAAACCGACTACAATTTCGTCTGGGACAAAAGCGTTTACGACGGCGCGCAGTGGAGCGGGCGAAAGGGCGGCCAACCTTTCTTTGCGCAATTCCAGATTCACGGGGGAAAGAGCCGCTCTGCAAAAGTCCCCGATCCCGTCAATCCTGTCAACGTCAAGCTGCCGCCTTACTACCCGAACGATTACATCCTGCGCGCCGACTGGGCGACATACCTAAACAGCATTATTCAAACCGATATCGAAGTCGGACAGATCATGAAGCAACTCGAAGACGCCGGACTTGCCGACGAGACGATAGTCTTCTTCTGGACCGACCACGGCATCAGCCACATTCGCGGCAAGCAGTTCCTTTACGAAGAGGGGATACATATTCCGCTGATCGTTCGCGGGCCCGGAATAAAAGCCGGCTGCGTGCGCCAGGACCTTGCCGAGCACATCGATATCACCTGCACGTCGCTCGACCTTGCAGGCATCCGTGTTCCCAACCACATGCAGGGCAGAGAGCTGTTTTCCAAAGGCGCTGTCGCTCGTGAGTATGTCTTTGCCGCAAGGGACCGGTGCGATGAAACCGTCGACCGCATTCGCTGTGTGCGAACGCAGCGATTCAAATACATACGCAACTACTATTCCAACCGCTCCCACGCCCAGCCGAACCGTTACAAGGACGGCAAGCTGATCATGCAAAGGATGCGGCAGCTTTACGCCGAGGGCAAACTCGACGCCAACCAGAAGAGACCGTTTTTGCCGACCCGGCCTGTCGAGGAGTTATACGACCTGAAGCAGGACCCGTTTGAACTCAATAACCTCGCCGCCGACCGCCAACACGCCGAAACGCTCGCTCATCTGCGGACGAAACTCGACGAATGGATAGCCGAGACGCGGTACCTGGGTCAGATACCGGAGCCGATTCTTGCCGAACTGAGTTCAAAGTACGACAGCTTTTTCGCCATAATGGAAGACCCCGCAAATCGCGCCCTTGCCCGGCGAATGAACGCCGTCTGGCGGTCGGGTCAACGGGGTAAAAAGGCGATACCGGATTTGCTCGATGCGCTCAAAGACGACCGCCCCGGCGTGCGGTATGTCGCCGCTCTATGGCTCGGCAATATCGCAAAGCCCGCAAAAGGCATGGCGGGCGCCCTCGAACAGGGCCTCGCCGACAGCGCCGACTATGTCCGCGTGGCGTCGGCAAGGGCGATTTTGCTGAGCGAACAGGGCCCCGGCGATAAGGCCCTGGCGGTCCTGGTGCGTCAAATGCAGCAGAGCAATAACGAGGTAACGCGACATTACGCCGCCGCCGCATTAGAAGATATCGGCGAAAAGGCACGCGGCGTGCTCGATGCCGTCAAGAAAGCCCAAAAAGACAAGTACGAATATGTAAAGCGGGTAACCAACAGGATCGTCGCAAAACTGGACGCATAACTCGCATTCAAGCCGCAGGGTTGGGGCGAGTCGCAATTTTACTTCTGGAGCCAGATTCCGATTACTTTGTCGTCGGCCAGAGTGAAGGCCATGCCCTTTTCTTTGTATAGCAGTCTGTTGCCGCTGCGCCTCGTGGGCGGGCCGAATGCGTCTGTGATCCGGGCCTCGGTTGAACCGATGCCGACTCCTTCGGCCGTCTTGAATTTGCACGCTTTTTCGAGTGCTTTTACGACGGCCGTATCCACACTATTCGGGTTTCCGCAGGATATCGCAGAAATGATCTGCCCGTCCCTGGCCACGATTTCTATGCCTAACGACTTGTACATATAGGATATTCCGGTCGCGGCGACATCAGGTTTGCCTAAGATATCCTTCATCTGATCAACCGTCATCCCAAACTCCACCCCGCCGACACCGATCCCGGGACGAATGAGCAGATCATCAGAGCTCACGCTTGAGGTTGGTGACTGTCCCTCCTGAATAGTCATGGTTCCCGACAGCTTGGTGACTATCTCCATGATCTCAAGGAGATGCTGTTTGGGCAGGGCAATCTGCAATGTGGCGGCGCCGTTGTCCACTTTGCCGGCAAGGGCAAGGCAGCTCTCCGTCGGCATGTCCAGTCCGCTGAACATCTGGCCGATCATCTCGCCACCCGGAATCGGCATGGCGCTCATCATCGCTCCCACACCCGAAAGCAGCCGTATGACATTTACTGAAGCGACGAAATCGGTGGATGCAACGTTTGGAATCGCCGCCATCGCCGCCTTGATATCGCCAGTGGGAGAGGGAACCCTTCCGGAAAGCGCCTGATCGATCAGTTGGCGCAGGTCCCTGTCGGCGTCGGGCCCGCCGGCAACGAGCATGAAACTGCCCGCGGCTGCGAACTTGAAGTTAAAGGCGGAACCGCCGGAACCGAACATGGATTCGATCATCACTTTTTCCTCTTCGCTCGCCTCAGCCGGCGCCTTCATGTTGAACCGGAGTGCATGAATCTGCACGCCTTTGTAGAGTTGGCGCTCGGGCTCCGTAGCCACCGTGGCGTCGAGGCCCATGGATTTGTACATCTCATTGGCTATTTGCAGTCCCTTGTTGACCTGATCAAGGGCGGCCTTGGGGTCGGGCACATGGATAATTCCCTTTATGGCGACAGGCGGCATGGCGGAAGCAAACGAAAACGAGATTGCCACCTCCTGCCCCATATTGTCGGCGCTATCAGCCATGACGGTCTTCCAGTTCTGTATCTGGGCCGGGGTCAGCGTATCGCCCATAGCCTGGGTGAACATGTCGATCATCGCGGTGTTCAGTTTGGCAAACAGCGGTTTGTTCGTCTTGGCCATAAAGTTGATGGCGGCGGGACTATTGAGGAAACCCGCCAGTCGGTAGCCCTGCTTCATCGCGGGGTCTTTGACGAGCAGGTCGGCTAACTCGGTATTTGGCTTGGCCGCCAGTCTCAGGCTCAACTCAAGCGTGTCGGGCTCGGGCGTAATGCTAAGGCTCAGCGAGTCTAATTGCCCGGCGTATTGCTCGATGAAGTCGAGATACGCAGCCGCCATCTGCGTATTGGCTTCGGAGACTCCCGGCTGAGTACTCGCCTGCATCATCATCTCCTTAGCCTGATCAAGCTGGGCAAAAGCCATGGGACCGAACAGCTCGACGGCTTTTGCGATATTGACATAGCCCCAGACCGGCGTCGTCTTCGACTCATGGGCCGTGGCGGCGGTGAGACCGGCGGCGAACGAACTGGTCAGCAACTGCTTCCTGACAGCATCCGTTGACTCCATTGCATCCAGCATTACAAGA
>JAGHBX010000539.1 GCA_021160785.1 Planctomycetota bacterium
CGATCTGACTGATCGGATGAATTATAATCGAGACTGCCCGACAAATCAACCGGCATATCTATATTGGCCAAACTGTGCGGAGATAATACCCTTGACAGGCCGGCGACGGCGATATAAATAGATGCAATGAACTGCGGCTTGAAGCAGAGCGGAATAAAGGTAGTATTAAGGTACGATTGAACCGGGATAGTTGAAAGGGATAGTGCAATGGAACTGAAGGGGACGCAGACGGAGAAGAACCTGTTGACAGCGTTTGCGGGTGAGTCGCAGGCGAGGAACCGTTACACGTATTTTGCATCGAAGGCGCGGAATGAGGGCTACATGCAGATATCGGCGATTTTTGAAGAAACCGCCGGTCAGGAAAAGGAACACGCCGAGCGCCTGTTCAAGTTTCTTGAAGGCGGTGACGTTGAGATCGGCGCAGCGTTTCCGGCGGGTGTAATCGGTTCAACGAGCGACAACCTGAAGGCCGCCGCCGCAGGTGAGAACTATGAGACGACTGAAATGTATCCGGGCTTTGCAACGGTTGCCGAAGAAGAAGGCTTTAGCGACATTGCCGGTGTTTTTCGCAGCATTGCTGTTGCCGAGGCGCGACACCGCGACCGGTATCTTTCCCTGGAAAAGAACATTGCCGAAGGCATTGTTTTCAAGCGACAGGAGGAGGTTAGATGGATTTGCAGGAACTGCGGATATGTTCATGTCGGGCGGGAAGCACCGGACATGTGTCCGGCATGTGCACATCCACAGAGTTATTGTGAACTGGACGCGGTCAATTATTAGTCAATCTCAAGTTGGCGATATATTGCGCCGATTCTTTGCTATATGCAGATAGCGGACTCCGGTGTGTTGATGTCCGTATGGTAGCTGCGACGAAAGGGAATTTGTATGAAAGAACTGAAGCCAAATGTGTATTCTGCAGGGGCGATCGATTGGGACAGGCGTCTGTTCGACGAACTGATTCCTCTGCCGGACGGGACGAGTTATAACGCCTACCTTATTAAGGGCAGCGAAAAGACGGTGCTGCTTGACACGGTGGACCCGACGAAGACCGAGGTGCTCGTCGACCATCTCGTCAGGCTCGGCGTCGACAAGCTGGACTATATTGTCTCGCATCACGCCGAACAGGACCACTCCGGCTCGATACCGGACGTGCTGCTGCTTTATCCGGACGCCAAAGTGGTGACGAATCCCAAGTGCAAAGGTATGCTCGTCGATCACCTCGAGATTGCCGAGGACCGATTTATCACTGTCGCCGACGGCGAACAACTGTCGCTGGGCGACAAGACCTTGCAGTTTGTCTACACGCCGTGGGTGCACTGGCCGGAGACGATGAGCACGTATCTGGCGGAGGATAAGATACTTTTTACGTGCGATTTTTTCGGGTCGCATCTGTCGTCGAGCAGTCTGTTTGTTAGCGATGAGGGGCAGGTTTACGAGGCGGCGAAGCGCTACTACGCCGAGATCATGATGCCGTTCAGGAAACCGATTGCCAATAATCTGGCGAAGATCGCCGACCTTGACATTGATATCATTGCGACGAGCCACGGACCTATCTACGACAGGCCGGAGTTCATAATCGATGCGTACAAAGACTGGGCCGGCGACAACGTGAAAAATGAGGTCGTCGTTGCATACGTATCGATGCACGACAGCACGCGGCGGATGGTCGAGCATTTCGTCGAGGCTCTTTCTGCGCGGGGTATCGTGGTCAGGCAGTTCAATCTGACGAATGTGGATATCGGCAGGCTTGCGATAGCCTTAGTGGACGCGGCGACGGTGGTTATCGGCTCGCCTACGGTCCTTATGGGGGCGCATCCGGCGGCGGCGTATGCGGCGATTTTGACTAATGCGCTCAGGCCCAAAGCGCGATTTGCAAGCGTCATCGGTTCATACGGATGGGGCGGCAAGATGCCGGAGCAGTTGGCGGGAATGCTGTCAAACCTCAAGGTCGAACTGCTCGATCCGGTCGTGGCCAAGGGGCTGCCAAAAGACAAAGATTATATTGCGCTGGAGGACCTGGCGGACAAGATATTAGCAAAGCACAAGGAAGCGGGCATTATTGAATAATCCGACGGGCTGCCGGCGTTGACTTAATTGTAGGGTGGGCTCTTAGCCCACCGTCGTTGCCTTTGTGTACATGGTGGGCTAAGAGCCCACCCTACTGCTTAAATCAAGCTACTGCCTTTCGGCGGTAGTAGTTTAAATGGCAACCGGGGGAAGTTCGGGATATGGCCGGATCAGGGAAGACGAATCGATTGCTGCGAAGACAGCCGGCTATGCGGCGGGTTGTTCTGGCGGCGGCGCCGTGCATTGCCGGCGGTGTGTACTTCTTCGGCTGGCAGTGCCTGGCGTCGGTCGTCTTCTGTTGCGTTGTCGGGTTTGTTACGGAGTACCTTTTTTGTCGACAGCGCGGCGAGCCGGTCTCCGAGGCGGTGTTTGTTACGGCGGTTCTCTTTGCCCTTGTCATGCCGCCGAATGTCGCCTGGCATGTGCAGTTTGTGGGGATGGTCTTTGCCGTCATGTTTTCCAAGGAGGTCTTTGGCGGGTTCGGCCGAAACTTTTTCAATCCCGCGCTTGCGGGGCGGTGCTTTGTTTATATATGCTTTCCGGTGGCGCTTACGGGGACGTGGGTCGCGTCTGCGCCGCTTGAGGGATTCGGGGCGCTTGGCATGTGGACGACGGCGACGGGGCCGGATGCGATCACGTCGGCAACGCCGATGGCGTTGATGAAGGCAGGCGCCGGCGTACCTGAGATTACGAGCCTGTTCTTCGGCGGGTTGCCCGGCACGGTCGGCGTTACAAGCGCCTTGCTGATCTTGACAGGCGGGTGGTACCTGTTCTATACGAAGACCGCAAACCGGTCGATCATCCTGACGCTGATTATCACCTATGCCGTACTCAACCAGGTATTCGCGTGGCTGGGCGTCGAGCCGTTTACCGGGGCTGTGCCGGCGCTGTTAGGCGGCGGATTCCTGTTTGGGGCGTTTTTCATGGCGACCGACCCGGTCAGTGCTCCGCGGACGCCGGCGGCGCGAATTATCTTTGCGATGCTGATCGCGATATTCGCCGTGGTGATACGCAATTTTTCGATTTTCAACGGCGGGCTGATGTTTTCGATCCTTCTGGGCAATATGTTCGCGCCGATTCTGGATTATGCGGTAAAGGCGTGGAAGGGCCGTAAGGCGACTGCCGGGGAGGGTGCATGATTAGGGACAAACCGTGGTTTGCGGTCGTCTATATGTTCTGCGTGACGGCGTTCTTCAGCTTCATTATCATCGGCTTTGCGCAGGTGACCAAAGACAGGGTCAAGGCCAACGAGCAATTAGCCTTTGAGACGGCGGTTCTTGAGGTCTTTGACTTAGCCGAGGGGAAAACGCCGCCGCAGATTCATCAGACGTTTGTCGATGAGATTCGCAAAGAAGATGACGGGGCGTATTATGTGCGCCTTGACGGCGACAAGGTTCAAGGTTTTGCTGTTGTCGTCAGGGGAAAGGGATTCTGGGCGCCGATCGAAGGTGTGATTGGTATTTCGCCGGACCGAAAGACCATTCTGGCAATTGCATTCTACGAGCAGAATGAGACGCCGGGATTGGGGGCGGAAATCACTAAGCCTGCATTTGGCAATCAGTTTGAGGGGCTAAGACTCGGGTCGAAGGAAAGACCCATCGGGATCAAGCCGTTCGGCGCCGAATTAGCCGACAACGAGGTCCATGCGATTTCCGGCGCGACGCAGACGTGTACGAGGCTGGAGACGCTGATAAACAATGATCTGTCAAAATGGCTTGCCGGCACTGCGGGAGAGGGCGTCAAATGAGTCCAAATGGCTCCGCACCGCTTACGAAACAGATAGTGATCGACGGGCTGTGGCGAAATAACCCGGTCTTTCGGCAGGTGCTGGGTATTTGCAGCACGTTAGCGGTTACGAATCTTGTGCTAAATACCCTGGTTATGTGCGTCTCGCTGACGCTTGTGCTGGCGGCCAGTTGCCTGACGGTCTCGCTGCTGCGTCATTTTACGCCGCGCAATATCCGGATGATGGTGCAGACGCTGATAATCGCGTTCTACGTGGTCATCGTGGATCTCGCCCTGAAGGCTTATTGGCCCGAGATGTCGAGCAACCTGGGTCCGTATGTCGGGCTGATCATCACCAACTGCATCATCATGGGGCGATGCGAAGCCTTCGCCGGTTCCAATCCGCCCGTGCCTTCGCTCATCGACGGTTTCTTCAACGGGTTAGGCTATTCGGCGCTGTTGCTTGCGATAGCAATGTTTCGTGAGCTGTTGGGCATGGGGACGTTTATGGGTTACGCGATGCCCTATTTCGCCACGCACTGGGACAAGTGGATCATCATGGTCATGCCTCCGGGGGCGTTCTTTACATTGGCGGGCGTCATCTGGCTGTGCCGCTCAATCAAGGCAAAGGAGGCAAAAGGCTCATGAATATGACGTCTGAATTGTGGGCGGCTTTGGTAACGTGCTTTGCGGCTGTTTTTACGGGCAATATCCTGCTGAGCTATTTCCTCGGGATGTGTCCGTTTACATCGGTGTCGCGTGAGGTCAAGACGGCCCTTGGCTTGGGCTGTGCGGTGGTGTTTGTGATGACATCGACGGCGGCGCTGAACTGGCTGGCGTATCGATTCATCCTGAAGCCTCTGGAACTTGAGTACTTCCGTTTTGTCATGTTTATTATCATCATAGCGGCATTTGTGCAGTTCGTCGAGATGGTGATCGACCGGTACTCTCCGAAACTGTACTACAACCTGGGCATCTTCCTGCCCCTGATTACGGTCAACTGCGCGATCTTAGGCGCGTCGCTGTTTATGGTCATACGCGATTACAGTTTTATTGTGACGGTGGGTTACGGTTTCGGCAGCGGGTTGGGCTGGCTGCTTGCAATTTCGGCGATGGCCGGCATCAGGCAGAGGCTCGCCAATGACCGGATTCCCGCCGGCTTGCAGGGGCCGGGAATTACGCTGATTATTGCCGGCCTGATGGCGCTGGCGTTTATCGGTTTTGCAGGAGTGCTGACATAATGGTTCTAACAGAGCCCAATTTTGTCATTCCGAGCGCACCCGAGACCTGCGCTGTCATTCCAAGTGAAGCCGAGACTTGCGCTGTCATTCCGAGCGCAGCCGAGGAATCTGCTAAAACAGCCCCGCGAAGCGGCTCCTTATACTCGAGTCTGGTTTTGTTAGAGTGATTTAGACGATGCTTACGGTTATCATTGCAGTTTTGGTCATAAGCTCTGTGGCGGCGGCTCTTGCATTGCTGCTGGTCGTTGCTGAAAGGTATATCGCCAATTACGGGCAGTGTACTATCGACATCAACGGGCAGAAGGAACTGACGGTCAAGGGCGGCCAACCGCTGCTGGGCGCACTTACCGAAGAGAAGATATTCATCCCCAGCGCCTGCGGAGGACGCGGGACGTGCGGCTACTGCAAGGTCAAGGCGATCGAGGGCGCAGGACCTGTCCTGCCGACTGAAACGCCTTTTCTGACCGCCGAAGAGATAGACAGCGACGTCCGGCTGTCCTGCCAGGTCAAAATCCGCAATGATATCAGGATTGAGATCCCCGAAGAACTGTTAGCCATCCGGGAATATGAATGTGTATGCAGCGATATTGTCGATCTGACGTACGACACCAAGCGGTTTCGCCTGGAGCTGCAGGACCCACCGACGATGGACTTTGTGCCGGGTCAGTATGTTCAGTTCCTTTGTCCGCGATACAAGGGCAGCGGCGAAGAGGTTTATCGCGCCTATTCGGTCGCGTCCGATCCGCAGGACAAGAAGATGATCGATCTGATTATTCGGCTGGTGCCCAACGGGATATGCACCACGTACTGCTTCGATTACCTCCAGGCCGGCGACACCGTCAAGGTCAACGGCCCGTATGGCGAGTTTAGATTATCCGACAGCGATGCGGCGATGGTATGGATCGCAGGCGCCTCGGGGATGGCGCCGTTTGTGTCGATACTGCACCAGATGCAAAACGAGGGTATCAAGCGGCGGGTGACCTTCTTCTTCGGCGGCAATCAGGTCAGGGATATGTTTGGCATGGATAGGATGAAACAGTTTGAAAAGGAACTTGACAACTTCACGTTTGTTCCGGTTGTTGCCGCACCTGCTGACGACGAAGAATGGAGCGGGCAAAAGGGACTGGTTACCCAGGCGGTGCAACGAGAAATGAGCGATCTGAGCGATCTGGGCGACCATGAGGGTTATCTGTGCGGCAGTCCGGGGATGATCGACGCGGCTGTCAAAGTGCTCCAGAGTATGGGCATGCCGGATCAGAGGATATTTTTTGATAAATTCGAATAGGGCTTATCGGATGAAACAATCACCGAATATGAGGGACCTGGAATTTATGTTGAGGTCGTCGCGGATCGTTGCCGGCGGCTTCCTGGGGACAGACGGCAGGTCGTTGGAAGAGATCATCGACGCGGACATGGTGAGCCTGGCGCATCTTGGCTACACCGTCGCCCAGGTCGCCGATCGCATGCAGCAACTTACCGTGCTGGCTATACCCGAACTCGGCAATTCCGTCGCAGTGGGCGACCATTTGACAGTCACCTCGCAGGATTATATGGGGCGGATCATCTGTCCCTGGCCGCACCCGATGAGCCTGGCAAAGAGAATAACCGACGCGCGACGAACAGGCACCGATGAGTCGATCTGCTGGACGGACCTGAGCATTCATATGATCGCCGAGCACAACTTTTTCGAGGGCAAAGGCTCCGCCTTCCGGATCGAGCCCGGCAAACTTGTTAATCTTATTTTCTGAGAATTTGGTAGTCTCGCCATGGAAATAATGCTATAAAACCAGAGAACTTTTCGCGAAGCAATTATTTCCAACCAGGAGCCATATATGTGCCCGACCGATACATCGAGTCGGCAAGAACAGTGCAAAGGAGCCAGAGATGCAAAAGTACAAATGTTTGATGTGCGGATATATCTATGATCCCGAGGCAGGCGACCCGGCCGCCGGCGTCGAGCCGGGCACGTCCTTTGAGGATCTGCCGGATGACTGGATATGCCCCGATTGCGGAGTCGGCAAAGACGAATTCGAGCCGGTCAATGGCGAGTGACGGCGCCGGAAGGCTGCTGTCTCTCAGAGATGCGATCGATGCGTTGTACCGGCGATATAACCGGCGTGAGCTGATAAAGCCCGATCCGCTGCAGTTTGTTTACCGCTACAGCGACCCGGCGGACATGGAAATCGCCGGCCTTTTCGCCGCGGTTTTGGCTTACGGCAGGGTTGCACAGATTGAAAAGAGTCTCGACAGGCTCCTTGGTAAGATGGGCAAGAGCCCGGCGGCATTTGTTCGCGGCTTCGACAAGACCGGGCGGAAGGAATTGCAGGACTTCCGGCACAGGTTCAACACCGGCGACGATATATCGGACTTGTGCCAACTGCTCAAAAAAGTCCTCGAAGATTCCGGCAGCCTGGAGCAATACTTCCTTCGCGGTTACCGTGTAGGGGATGCAAACATAATTGACGCCCTGTCGGAGTTTTGCAATTGGCTCCTGCAGCAGCATGCCCGAACGAATGACGGCCGTGTCGGCAGGGGGCTTAAGTACCTGATAAGCGATCCCGTCCGCGGCAGCGCCGCCAAGCGGCTCAATCTGTTCTTGCGATGGATGGTCCGGGACGATAATATCGATGCAGGCCTGTGGAAATCCGTCGATAAGGCTAAGCTGCTCGTGCCCATGGATGTGCATATGTCCAGGATTTCGCGTATCCTGAACCTGCATAACAGAAAGAACATATCCATTAAAACGGCAGTAGAAGTAACGAATGGTTTTGCCGAAATCGAACCGGCCGACCCGGTGAAGTATGATTTCGCCCTGTGCCGCGTCGGAATGGTCTCCGGTTGCGACAATTGGCAGGAGTTAAAGAACGCAATTAGTGGTGAATAATGGATGAATTTCGTATCGCATTCTGGGCTACGCTGACTCAAATGAGCCCGTACCTGCTCTTCGGGTTCCTTGTTGCGGGCGTCCTTTCGGTGTTCATCTCGCCGGAATTTGTCGAACGCCATTTAGGTGGCCACGGGATTTGGCCGCTCCTGAAAGCTTCCCTGTTCGGCATACCGCTGCCGTTGTGCTCGTGCGGCGTGATACCCGTTACGATGTCGCTTCGCAAGCACGGCGCAAGCAAGGGCGCGGCAATCTCGTTTCTGCTCTCCACGCCCCAGACCGGCGTCGACAGCATCCTCGTTACATACGGCCTTCTGGGACCGGTATATGCGATCTTCCGACCCGTCGCCGCCCTGATAACAGGCCTGGTCGGTGGGGCGATGGTAACTGTGGTTGACCCGGACAAAGGCCCGAAGCAGACCGCCCCGTGCAGCGACGCATGTTGTGCCGATAAGAATAAGTCGCCGAAAATTGTCCGGGTTCTTCGCTACGGCTTTGTGACCCTGCCCCGCGATATAGGCAAGTCGATGCTGATTGGCCTGCTCATCGCGGCGGTAATAGCGGCGGTCATCCCGGAGGATTTCTTCGCCCCGGTCCTTGACGGCGGAATACTCGCGATGACCGTGATGATGCTTTTAGGCATACCGGTATATGTCTGCGCGACTGCATCAGTGCCCGTAGCTGTCGCCTTGATCAGCAAGGGCGTAAGTCCCGGCGCGGCATTAGTGTTTCTGATGACGGGTCCCGCAACCAACGCGGCGGCATTTACCACAATATGGGCCTCATTAGGCAAACGAACCGCACTGACTTACCTCGCCACCGTCGCAGGTTCGGCGATGGCGGCAGGCCTGTTCCTCGACAGGTTCTTCCCAAACCTCGCCACCGACGTCCAGACCCACGCCCACGAAATGGCGCCATCCGCCCTCGGCAACATAGCCGCTGTCGTCCTGTTAGGCATCCTGAGCTGGGCAATCTTCAGCAAATACAGGCGTTAAGGCCCTGTCAGTGCATTTTTTGAAGTTTTTTGGTTTTTTTGCGAACATTTCCTTGTTATATTAGAATACTGCTATATAGTTATAAAGTAATATAGCTTGTTCTGTCGAAAGGGTATATAAGATGATTTTGAAGATTGCAGCAGGCGTACTTATAGGCGGTGCAATAGGCGCTGTTTTAGGTTACTACGGCAAATGTTCCTCCGGCAGTTGTCCGTTGACGGCAAATCCTTATCGTGGAGCGGTTTATGGAGCTTTGCTGGGAATTTTCGCGGCGATAGCTTTCAATTCCAGCTCAGGCGATAATACGAAAGATAAAAGTTCAAAACAACTTCAAACTCAAATTAAGGAGAAAAAACAGATGGTAATTCACATTGAAAATGTTTCTGATTTCCAAACAAAAGTTCTGGACGCTGACAAGGTGTCTCTTGTTGATTTTTACTCTGACAGATGCCCGCCCTGCAAGATGTTAGCTCCGATTATTACTTCATTGGCGGAAAAGTATGACGGGAAAGCTAATATTTGCAAAGTAAACGTTGACATCATTTACGCCCTGGCTGAAAGATACAATGTGATGGCGATACCTACAGTCCTGATTATCAAAAACGGCGAGGAGGTGGAAAGTATCGTCGG
The DNA here is from genome assembly GCA_021160785.1 of Planctomycetota bacterium. Taxonomy (GTDB): domain Bacteria; phylum Planctomycetota; class Phycisphaerae; order Sedimentisphaerales; family Anaerohalosphaeraceae; genus B28-G16. The sequence continues at coordinate 9,543 of JAGHBX010000539.1, forward strand.
GCTTCGCTCAGAAGGCGACTATTCGAGTCTGCTTGATAAATTAGTTGTCCAGGAGCAAAAGTTATAATAAATCAAAAGCGGGTGCTTAGAAGTGAACTTGATTTTTTACAGAGTTTACGGAGTAATTGTTAATGGCAAAAATGAGTAAAAAAACTGCGGTAAAAGTTGCTGAAGTCCTTAAAGCGGTGGCTCATCCCGTCCGTCTGCGTATTATCGAACTACTTGAGCACAACGAGAAATGTGTAGGTGATATAGTGAAAGACATCGGAAGTAAGCAATCAATAACCAGCCAGGAACTTAATATGATGAAGGACAAAGGTGTTTTAGCATGCAGACGTGATGGGACAAAGGTGTACTATCGGATTGCGAATCCAAATGTAATTAGACTGTTGCATTGTGTTTATGACCATTGTGAAAATGAATGAAAGATGCAAAAATCGCTGAAAAAAAATGAAATAGCAGGAGATTAATACGATGGGAAAAAGGATACTTTGAGAATGCAAAGCATGTGGGAATGAGATAAATCTCTTAGGGAGGCGAGTCGCGAAAAGTGCAATTTCGCTTTACAGGACTTTACAAATAGCTCAATAGAAATGAAATAGGTATTTTTAATTATTGGTGGAAATCAAGGAGATTGGCAATGTCAGAAAACGAAAAACAGTTAGCAACATCATCTGGTAACAGGAAAACATGGCAAGCAGGTCTTATTGGCGGCGCAATTGGTTTTGTGTTGTGCGGTATCGTCATGTTCATGGCAATGCCTTCAATGATGATCGTTACCAAGGAATGTAAATTAGGCTTTGATGAGACGGTAGCGGCTCTGGAGAAGCGAATCCCGGAACACGGCTGGGTAATATCGGGAGGCAAGCCGATAGATATGAACAAATCCATGGCGACGCATGGTGTTGAATTCAAGCCTCGTGTCAAACTCGTCAAGCTTTGCAATGCTGAATACGCAAAAAGCGTCCTGGCTACCGACCGCTATGTTTCGTGTTTGATGCCCTGCACCATGGCGGTCTGGGAAAGTGATGGCGGTAAAGTATATCTGTCTGAAATGAATATGTCTTTGATGGCGAAGATGTTCGGCGGCAATATTGCCAAGGTCATGGGTGGTAAAGTTGTACATGATGAAGAAAAAATACTGGAAGGCTTACTGAAGTAAGTGTATTTCGTATTGGAGAAAACAATGCCGATATATGAATATCAATGTGAAGATTGCGGTAAAGTATGTGAGTTTCTTGAGAAAAGCATAAAGTCGCATAAGAAACACAAGTGTCCTGCCTGTGGCGGCGCAAAGCTTACGAAATTGTTGTCAGGCTTTTCAACAGGTAAAGGCAACCATGGATCCTTGGGAGGTAATTCCTGTTCGACAGGCACATGTCCGTTTTCTTAAGCAAGAATAGTTTGAATCGATGTGGGAAGAGCAAGGGAGATTTAGCAATGGAAATTTTTACAAATACTGTAACTAAACGAGAAGATAATCCGGCTAAGATCACAATGAACGGTATCAGTGAAACTGAGATTGGGCCACCCGCTGCGTATGGTGGCGATCCGCAGGCATTGAATCCCGAGGAAATGTTTGTTGCTTCAATCAATAGCTGCATTATGCTGGTGTTCTATCATTTTACAAAAAAGCTTAAGGTTGATATTCTTTCGTATTCTTCAAAAGCCGAGGGCAAAGTCGAGAAAACTAAAAATGGGCTTCGTTTCACCAGTGTTGAAGTAAAAGCCAAAGTGTCGCCTGGCGATGAGAATCAAGTTGAAAGAATCGAAGAAATAGCCCGGTTGGCGGAAAAATATTGTCTTGTTTCCGGTTCAGTAACTTGTCCGGTTGAGTATGGAGTTGAGGTGGTTGATGTGGATGAAGCAAGGCTGTATTGAAGATACGGTACTGTCGTCGTGGAGGTTAGAAATCACGGGCAAGACGCTCGGAAGTGTTCCTATGAGCCTCAAGAGGCAAATCAGATTGCATCTTCAACAATTCGACAGTATCCCAAAACTCAGCAAAGCCGCCTGAGCA
>JAGHBX010000383.1 GCA_021160785.1 Planctomycetota bacterium
CGATTCAGGAAAAGAAAAACTGGTTTCTATCCTTAATAAGCTCAGCAGCATTCATGATGACGAAGTCAAGAAAGCGGTAGCAAAAAAAATTGGGACCGCTGACGATCACCAGCAAAGACTAAATAAGCGGAAAAAAGACAAAAGTCTCATGATGGTCCAGAGGTATCTTCAATACTGTGAACTGTCCCAAATACTCCCAAAAGGCAAGACGAAAAACGCAGGCCCTGGATTTGACCAGATCATGGCCATGGGTGAAAACAGTATGAAAGAAGCAGAATCACTCGGGGCAGATAAGAAGAGTCTATCCGAATTAAGAAAGCAGATTGACGAGATCAGAAAAATGCAGATGATTTTCGATGCCGAAGCCCAAGTGGAGGGCAGAACAAAAGAGGCAAACAAACTTCGTGCAAAAATTAAGAAAAAATACGACAAGCCGGAAAAACTTATAGACATCCATTCTCTTGACCAGGTCAAGGCCTGTTATGCAAAAGAAGATAATATGATTGTCATTTCCGGCTCGTGGGAAGCGGGTTACCCATGTGTATTGGAAAGAGCAGAACATATTTTCAAAGACGGCGGTGTTCTCGTGTCCCTGTACTGGAAGCCTTATTTTAACAGCAGAGGCCAGACCAGCACGAGTTTTGCCGTTAGGATACCTGTTGTGGGCAAGGCCCCGCAAGTCATATCAGTCAACGGTCCCCGGGAGGCGAGGAAACTGAGTGTAACAGTCCAGGATAAGCCGATGGTTTTCAATAATTGGAGCCTCGTCGTGGATTCACAGAGGAAGGGAAGCATCGGAAAAGGAAAAGAATGAAAAACAAAGAATTGGGTATGAGCGATTTAGAGATGGAGGCAAACGCATGAACAATAGTAGAATAGCACTAATATTAGTTTTCGTAATGATGAGTTTTGGAGTAGGCTGGCATCCCCAATGCCTTGCCAACACATCGGTCCAGCAAGGTACTGTTGATATCCGGTTTGACGCCAAGCTTGTTGACCGGAACAATGAACCGGTAGTAGGCGCGACGGTGCATGCACTCGTTTATGGTTCGCTGAACAACAAGGCTCGGCCTGCGGCCAAGATAACGGCCCAGACGAATGCTGAGGGGCTGTTTGAGTTGAATTCGACCGGTGTTCGGCTGGATATCCTGGCGATTAAGAAACCGGGTTACGACTTCTCTACAGAGCGAAAGAAGGATTTGTCGTTTGTCTTTGCCGGCCTGCCGCAGGAGCAGCTTTTCGTCGGCGACCCTGCCAATCCTGTCGTCTTTACGATACGAAAGAAGAACGATCCTGCCCTTCTCGTCTGCTCAAAGGGCCTGCTGCGCTTCAAGCCGGGGCAGGACTCACCGTACGTCCTGAGGATGGCAATGGGGACCTTCAGGGACTTCAGCAAGGCCCTGCAAGAGGGAAAGCAGCTTCCCTCCGGCCTGAAAGTAACGGCAAGTCGGTCAAACGACGGTTTGCAGTACGATCTTACGTTCGATTCACCCGACGACGGCAGCGGTGTTATCACAGCCGACGAACTACTGCACGAATGCCCTGCCCAGGACTACACCGATCAGGCCGTAATGAAAGTCAATATCCCCGACAAGGCCAAAGAAACCGAAAAGTACGCATACCTCAAGACCAAGGGGTCAGACGGTTAAACTATTACAATCGACCAGATTGAGGGCTTTTTTATTTCGCCCGATAATAATGTGCGAACAATATCCTACGTTATCTGAGCGAAAGCCTATTGTCAACCGCCCATTGTCAGGTTAAGATATGTTTTGTGCGTAGAGCCTCGCCGGCGCTGGCGGTGCAGAGGAAAATATTGACAGAGACTGGAATTATACCCTTTAGGGTAATAGATTTCCGCGAGAGTAATTGTAATATATTGTCGTGAAGCGACTTATCCGCGCACAGACGTGTATTTTTAAGGTGTGACTGGAATTATTAGGAAGACGGGCTGCTGGGAATATGGCTAAAAACGGACTCTCAAATTACCAAAAGGGTGTCATCTCCAACTACTACGAAAACCTCGATACGATAATGCTGACAAAACTGCAGGAGATCGTCTCGGACCTCTACCTTGCCGACACCAAAGCAAAACAGGGCCGCCTCTGGGAGCGGGCGCAGAAAGCCATGGAAAAACTGAAAGTAAAGCCCGCCATAATTAAACACATCATGAGCAGGCGAGACGTAACCATCCTCGCCAAAAACGTCGAAGGCTGGCTCAAAGCAGGGAAGTGATGTCTGTCCGGGCAAGACGATGAATCGAATCAGCGTAATAAATACGATTATTGACCACACAGGGGCACGCGCATACCTGGAGATCGGCGTTAAGCAGGGACTGACCTTCATGCAGGTCAACGCCGAGAAGAGAACAGGCGTCGATCCGGGCTGGCCGGGGCTAAAGTTTTACTGGCGACTGGCGAGGACGCCGCAGATGCGTTTCTTTAAGATAACCAGCGACAGATTCTTTGAAACACGCCGGCCAATGCTCGAAAAAAATGGGATTGACATCGCACTGGTTGACGGGTTGCACGAGTATCATCAGTCGCTGTCCGATGTCGAGAATTGTCTGAAATATCTGTCTCCGGACGGCGCCGTAGTAATGCACGACTGCAATCCGCAAAGCGTTGCCGCCGCCCTGTCTCCGTATACTCCCGCCGGGCGGCAGCGGGCAAACCAGCCGGGGACGTGGAACGGCGACGTGTGGAAGACGATTGTATATCTGAGGTCGCATCACGACGATCTGCGGGTATTCGTCCTGGATTGCGATCATGGTGTGGGTGTCGTCACAAGGGGCAAGCCTGAGGGAATGCTCGATTTTGACAAAGAGGCGATTGATGAGATGGGTTACGCGACTCTTGAGCGGGATCGCCGGCACATCCTGAACTTAAAGCCCCCCGATTACATCCATGAGTTTATGGTTGCACACCTGGGAACTTAACCGTATAATAGATGGGTTCTTTGCGAAACTGAATATAGGGGGCGAATGGCTTCGACCGGACAGGTAGACGGTCGGGTTGCATGTCCAGGATGTCGGTTGGCCTGGTTAAAAAGCCGGCAACTTAATTTTACTTGGCAACACACAGTTGCAAATGGCTGCCTAAATAGAGCGGCCCGTTCCGGCGGACTTTTTCCTGCGGGTCTGTCAGGGGCGCCAAACAGCGGGATAGCCGATGCGGGTTTTCGCGACGCAAAGGCGAAATTAATCGCGAAATAGCAAAGGTATAAGCCTGTCGCTTGGCGTATGCCCGAGCGAATTTTAAATAAACGACTAAACATGTAGACGCCCGCCCTGAAATGTCACGGGACGGGGGTTCGAATCCCCCCGCCTCCATTCCCCGTATTGAGGTGTAACTGCCTTTGTTTGCAAAGACTTATCGTTAGCAGCGGTGACGTCTTGTTCGGTTTTGTGCACCATATTTACACCTACTTCGCCAAAAAGCACCATATCCGTCACCCTATCTGTGACCTCTATGAGACGTTCGTTGCGAGTTCTGCCGTAGATATTTGCGGTCAGTTCCGGCGTTGAATGTCTGGCCAGTTGTTGTGCTTCCTTGTGATTAGCTCCAGCCTCAAAGGCCAATGTAACAAAACTTGTACGCAGTGCATGAAAAGCAATCTTGCCTTCCTCCGTGTACTTGGGTATCCCAGCGGTAATCAAATCTTTGTCGAGCGTCCGGGCCGGGCGACTGGGCACATAAAGCAGAGCATCGTTCGGACATGTAAACTTGCGGAAGTATCGCTGATACAGTGCAGGTACTATACCGCTACCACAGAAGCACGCCAACCGTTCCACCAGCTGTTTTGGCAATGGCTGAAATGTTGCCTTTCGGCTTTTGGTCCATCCAGCCTCTAACCACAGTCCATTATTATTGGCATCCAGATGTTTACGGGCAAGGGAACGCAACTCACCAGCCCTCAGACCTGTTGTCATTGCGATAATGTATAATAATTTCAGATGCTCCGGTGCTACTTCAAGTAATCGGCGTATCTCGTCAATAGTCAGTGCTCGATACTTGTCTTTTGGCGTCGTATCAATCTTGCTGAGTTTAGCCAATGGGTTCTCACTCAAATAGCTGCGGATTACACACCAATTGCAAAAACTTTGAATGGCTTCGGCAATATTGACTAAGGTCTTGCCGGATTTATCGCGGTCAGCTAACTCTCGAAGCGTGGCCTCGACGCGTGGCAGGATATTATCAATATCTCCAAGTACCTTCAGATCAAGAGTTTCAGCCCAGAGAGATAGATGACGCCTTTTCCTGGATTCGTGGTGTTCAGACCATGGACGACCTCCTCGTCCACCTTGGTGTTTGCCCCAGTCGAGATATTCGCTGACCGTATCCAGAAACGAGCGATCTCGATGCTTGAAATGTGTTTGCCTTGGCTCTCTGTAACCCAGGCGAATCTGCCGGTGGTCGTCTTCGAGTTTTCTGGCTATGCGGAGAGTCTCCACTCGCTTAGTTGATCCGGTGAAATACTTCTTCTTGCCTTGGTGATCGATGAAAAAACCCTGATATTTTCCACTGGAGCTTGGTTTGCGCCTTGTACCTGCCATAATTATTTCCTCGCTTTCTGCCAACATTCCAACAGATAAGCTGACAACGAAAGGCCTTTAGCTCTTGCGTCCTTTTCCAGTTGCTTGTGCTCATTAGGCTTCAGCCTCATCGTCACAAGAGCGGTTCTACGATCTTTAGCTATTAGTGGTGGGCGACCCATTTTTGTCCTTTTTTTGCTCATAAAGTTAGAATACTTTATGTATTTGAAAAAGTCAAGCACAAAATCAAGCAGAAAGATTTTTTATTTGTTTCTGCAACTGCTCAGTTTCTTTTTTGGCCTGTTCAAGCCGATTGCCAAGGTGCTCCAGAATAGCCTTGACCGTCCAGACAGGTTCGCCGAAAAGCCTGACACTCGGAGGCAATTCCCCACGTTCAACCGCTCGTTTGATCGAAACTTTGTGCCGATCAAATATCCGGGCAAGTCCCTGCTCGGAGATAACCGCTCCTGCGGGAAGTTCTCCAAGTTCCCTGATGACACCTGAAGACAATCCCTTGTGCTCTGTTTTTTCACTCATCATTTGCATACTTTCATCGAAAAACCTGTATTTCCTTATACCCGCTTCATTCTTTCACATATTTCCTGCAAAGCTTGCTCATCGGCCTCATCTCGGGACAGTCCGCCGTCGTATTGGAGAATGGCCGCGCGCTCCTCGAACTCGACTCGCCAGTCCATCGACAGATCGTCGGGGCATGCGATAGGGATGCCCGGGCTTTTGCCTGCCCGCAAAGCTCTTAATCGTTCAAGGGCGGGAATCATAATGCAATCTCCTGCGCAAATTGCGCAGAATACGCAGAACTCAACTTGCCTTGGTAATTTTGCGCATTGTGCGTATTCTGCGTGAGCCACAACGGATTAATTTTATATTTTTGGCTGGGTTTTCGGCCTGGCCCCTTGTGCTCCTGCGAAACTTCTCTGACATAGCCATGATTGACAAGTATCTCCAAAGGTATGTCAAGTTCATTGACTTTCTGGATACCGCCGCGAAGTGCATTAAACGCATCGCGCCTGGAAAATTCTGATATTTGTTCAGAGGATGCCCAGCCAAGTATTCTCCGAGCCGAATCAATAGCTGGGTCTGCTCCCATCTCAAAAAATGCGGCTTTTGCGTGTGGTATCAGGTATTCACCGATTGCAATTGCTCCTAACATAGTTTCAGCACTTATCTGGGCTTTTGCAGGATTACCCGAAGTTGCATAAATCAGGCCGTGAAAAATACCGGCAATACGACATACAGCGCCGACCAGCTTCCCGGCCCAGTCTCCCATTGACGCAAACTCTCCACCAGGGCTAACCCAAGTTCCACAGTAGATGAGAAAATAAGTTTTTTATATTTTTTTTGGTGGTGTCTTTGTGGTTTTTTGGCTTGTTATGATGGGTACGGTTCTGGTTTTTTACTTAAAATAC
>JAGHBX010000072.1 GCA_021160785.1 Planctomycetota bacterium
GATATCGACAACGCCTGCCCAGAGTGATTCAAGCAATTCTTTGGCGTCGCCGTCTGTGCGCTCGTGAGCAATCGCAAGGAGCAGCGAAGGCTTTAGCGCCTTTATGCCGTCTTCGCCTTTGCGTTCGAAGAACTCCTCGATGTCGTCGCGAATCTGATAGGCTATTCCGAGGGCGTCGCTGTAATCGGTCAGGATCTTCGACAGGGCATCGTCGCATCCGGCGTAAACTGCGCCCAGTCTCAGGGCGACTTCAAACGCGGGGGAGGTCTTTCTTCTGTAGATATCGATGACTTCGTCGGGCGGCAGCGGTTGCGGGTTGCTCATCCATGCCAGTTCACTGCCCTGTCCGAGGCAGAGATTTCGGTGGCCGTGCGCGGCGACGCTGAGCATTGCGACGGCTCGGTCATTGCCGATATTCAATTCCGTGAGCAGGCGATAGCCTTCGCCGAGCAGAAAATCTCCTACGTTGAGGGCGACGGGCACTCCGTGTTCGGCATGCAGTGTTTTTTTGCCGTAGCGCAGGTCGTCGTTGTCTTCTATGTCGTCGTGGATTAAGGAGGCCTTATGGAAGCACTCGACGGCCATGGCGATTTTTTTGATGTCTTCGGGCAGCAGTTCTTCGGCGCCCGCTGAAAGCGCCTGGTATACGGCGGCGACAAGGAAGGGACGCCATCTTTTTCCAGTGCCGCAGAGCCAGTCGAGAGAGAGTTGCTCGACCTGACTTTTCCGTGCGGCGAGCAGCGATTCGAGTGATGGTCTTGTAAACCACGAGTCGGTCTGCTTTCGCAGATTATCGAGATTGAGCCTGCCGGTTTCGGTTTCGCTTGTCCTGTAGATTGCCTCCCAGACCCAGTCGAGATCGACGGCGGTGTCTTTGCATCCGTCATAGAGCAGCGGCAGGGCAATGCCGGGCACGGCGCCGGCGTCCATGTAGGGGAACACATTTTCGAGAACGCTCAGGCAGCTTATACCGATGATGGCGTCGACCTTGCCGGTCTTTACGAGCGACATTACGATGGGCGAGCCTTCGGCGATGAGGACGGCATAGCCCAACTGCTCGGCCTGGCGTTTGAATTCGTCGTTGGGGCAGGCGCCGCAATTTTCACAGAGGAGTCCTATTTCATCGAATTTTGCGGGGCATTTTTGGCTGTGTCGCATGCACTTGGGCAGGAGGATCAGTCGCTTGCTGTAAGGAATGGCGGCGACGGTGGGCCACCATGCGGCGTTGCTGACGAGAACCGCGGCGAAATCGGTGTATTTTGCGTCCATACCGGCCGACTCTATAACCCGGCCCGCATGACGGCGCAGCTCGTCGAGAGAAAGCGGCGGAATGGGCTTGTTTTCTTCGACGTATCGACCGACAGCGTCAAGGAGCTTTTGGCGTTCGTTCTTTGTCCGCGGAATGTTGTCCTGCGGCGGTCTGAACGATCTTATTTCAGTAGTGGTATCTTTGCCCATGTTCTATGTCTCCACGGCGATCTTGCGGTCTGCAATCTGCCTGCCGATTTTTTTGAAGTTATTTCTCCAGGCGCGGACTTCGGTCTTTCCGAGAAGCTGTATGGCGGTCCTCTTGAACCATGAGACGCCGCCGGCTCGCTGATTGTCCCGGAATAATAACGGTACTTTGCGGAAGTTTATTTCATAGCAACTGCTGTAAAGTTCGAGATGTTCGGCGGTCATCTTGTTCACGGTGAACGCAAAGTCGCCGGCTATCTGCTCGGCGGATAACGGCTCGTAGAACACGGGGAAGACGACGGCGTGCTGGTTTTCGAGGTATTTTACGAGTTTCAGTGTTCGCTGGACATCGTCGGGCGTTTCTCCGGGCAGGCCGAGAATGAGGCTGACAACGGAGAAGAAGCCGTTTTTGCTCATTCGCTCGACGGTCCGGCGGACGATATCTTCCCAGTCGTCGGGCCGGAAGGGGGCGATTTTGCCGGGTGAGTTTTGGGCCACAAGATGTCCGTTTGCGCTTTCGACGCCCATGTTGACCCAGAGGTAGTCCGATTCCTTTTCCCAGGTGAGCAGTCGGCGGACTTCCTTCAACTCGTCGTCTGCCATTTGGGCTACGGTGGAGATGTTTGCGTGGTCTATCTGCATGAACGAAAGGCCTTTTACCTGTCGCATTCGTTCGAGCAGGTCGCGGAGTTTGTCAAAGTCGGGTTTTATTCCGGTCGCGCCGTATCGGAAGAAATCCTCGCTTCCGCTTACGACGGATTTGACGCCGCCTGCTACGTTTGTCTCCAGGTCCGCACAGATGATGTCGCAGGAGAGGTGGGACATTTTTTTGTCGCCCATTGTGCAGAATTTGCAGCCTCGTGCACAGCCGCGTGAAAGCTCGATAATTCCGAGCAGCGAGGGGCTCTTTATGGGCCGGACTCGTTCGGTGCAGGTTCCTTCCTCCAGGATGTAACTGTCGGTCGGCCTGCCTTCGATGAGGTTGGTGAAGAGTGCCGGGCCCTGTGATTCGAAATAACCTTCGAATATCACGTCTATGCAGTCGGCGGCGGTGGAATCTTCGTAGCGGTCCCACTGCCACGCGCCCGCGCCGCCGGCGACGACTTTGAAATCATATTTCTGCTTTGCCTCGGCGATCTGCCGGAGCATTTTCCGCGTCCAGTAACTGGTGTAAAGCTCGCCCTTCCAGAAACTCTTCGTCGTGGTATTGCTCATGCCGTTTCCGAGCGGGTCGCTGGAACTGACGGCGACAACTTTGACCGAAGGGCCTAACAGTCGGGGCAAAAACTCCGGCGTTGTGCATATTATGTCGTCGGCCTGCAGGTCGGTGTATTCCAGCAGTGCGCTCTCCAGGCGTCTCAAGCCGAGCGGGACGGTCTTTGCCCGGCCGAGGTCATCGGTCTTTACGGGGGGCGATACGAACCGCCTCATGGCGATTTCGGGGACCTGGGTCGTCTGCATGGTGGCGAAGATCCCCTCGAAGAGGACCTTGTAATCCGCACTGAGGGTTCTGTCGGCAACAAGAACCACGATAGGGCCTGTGCTTTGGCTAATCACTTTTCTTGCTCACCCCCTTGCTTTTGGCAGTCGCGCGGGCATATGTCGGCATTTGGGCAGTCGCTGCCGCCGGTTGCCGAATCTTCCTTTCCGGGGCGATCCTGCGATAAGGAATCCAGCACCTCCTGCGGGATATCGAACTGGCTTTGCAGTTGGGCGAGACGTGAAAGCTTCTGCTGTGCGGAAAGTTCGTCTGCGTCTTCTTCTGCGCGTGCAAAAAGTTTGCGCGCCTTGCGTTTTCTTATGACCTCGTGGATGTCTCCGCCGAGAAGTTCTTCGAGTTCGGACCTTTCCTTTTCGTCGTCAAGGGTGGACTCGTCGACCTCGTCGCCGTTTATGGGGCTCTTTTCGTATTTGGGAAATATGATTGCCCGCTGGGGACATACACGCGCACAGGCCGGGCAGTTGGTCTTGCAGCCGTCGGGCTTTGCGACTTCGACGGCGTCATTGTCGGAGAGTGCAAAGACGCCGAAGAGGCAGAAGTTGAGACACTGTTTGCAGTTGACGCACCGGTCGTAATCGATGACCGGAAACCAGGGAATCCAGTCGCCTTTTTGACCCGCGTGCGAAACAGGGCCGGGCGTTCCGGAGGCTATCAGTGCGCCGATGATTTCGTCGATATCCCCGGTTCGGGCGTTGAATAGCTCTACACGGTCGTCGTCCAACGGTGCCCCGGCACGACAAAAAAGCCACCTGACGGCACGCGGAAAGCAGGCGACGATTTTGAGTTGATCTGTCCCGCCCAACTCGGTGAGGACAGGGTCCTTATTGGCGGCTAATTCGCACAGGTCCGCAACCGACTCGAATGAAATACCGGCGAGACCAAGCGCCTCGACCAGATGCGTGCAGGCAGCTTCGGGAACCATGTGATAATAATCACATCGACATACAAGTATTTTCGATGGTTGGGACATATAGCAGTACCTTCTGATTTTAGCCCTTGATATCGTAGCTCATAAGGACATCGCCGCTTACATCGATGCAGACCATGTGGCCTTTGGCGCTCTTTGTGTAAATTTTGCCGTTTGCAAGTACGGGCATTGTCCAGCATTTGCCGCTGAGAATCTTTGCAGACGAAATGGGCTTAAAGGCCTGCGGCGAGGCCTCGGCGAAATACAGTGTGCCCTTGTCGCTCAAGACAATCAGCTTGCCGTCGGCGGCCATGAGGGAGCCCTTGCCGATCTTTCTCTCTTTCCATTTGACCTCGCCGGTCATGAAATTCATGCAGACGAGTTGGTTCTCATCGATGCCGTAGAGGTATCCGTCGATGAGGACCGGGCCGCTTAGCTGGGACCGCATGTTCTTGTTGTCCCACAGCTTTGTCGCAGTGCCGCCGGTAACATGGAACAGGCCGCAACCGCGGTTGTATCCGGAGGCGACGAAGAAGTAATCGCCGTAGATGACGGGGTCGGAGGCGTTGACATCGTACTTGGTTACCCATTCGCCCTTCCACAACTCTTTGCCGGTTGCCGCGTCGAGTCCGAAGAGATGCTTGCAGCCAAAGAGCGCCAGGCACTTGCGGCCGTTCTTGGTATATGGAACCGCCGAGGCATAGCCGGAGGCGCTTTTGGCGCTTTGCCATATTATAGAGCCGTTGTCTTTGTTGAGGGCAAGGCCTGCGCTGCCGACGTTGAATACGGCCATGTTGTCCTGGATGACCGCCGAGCCTGCAAAACCCCAGGTGGGTGGTTTCTGTGCGACCTGTCTTTGCCAGATGATCTTGCCGGTTGCGGCGTCGAGGCAGAATATGTTGCCTGTCTTGCTTATGGTGTAGACCTTGCCGTCGGCGATGGTTGGGGTGGCGCCTGGGCCGCCCTCATAGTATTTGGGATTGAGCTTTTCGGCGTATTCGTGCTTCCAGATTTCCTTGCCGGTTTGGGCGTCGAAGCACCAGACGACGTCGGTCTTTTTGCCGACGTTGCCCATGGCGTAAGCCCGGCCGTTGCTGACCGATACCGACGAAAATCCGATTCCGATCTGAGCTTCCCAGAGGGGCTTTGTGTCGTTGTTGAGCGAGGAGGCGTCGAAGCCTGCCTCTTTCGATATGCCGTTATAGTGGGGCCCTCGCCAGTGCGGCCAATCGTCAGCGCCTGCGGCAGAGCAAACCAACCCGATTATACACAGTCCAACAGTTACATTCGACCTCATGGTATTCCTTCAGAATAATAGTAATTTGCAGTCCATAGGATTATAGTAGAATTGCGGACAAATGTCAATGCCGCTGCGGGGCCGAAAAACGGTGTTTCCGGTGGCTAATCACGTGCTTTTTGCCTCAAGGCCAGGGCTCCGGTTGGGCAGGCGTGTACGCACTTTTTTGCGGTGTGTTTCAGGGCGTCTGCAATCGTGCGGTCGAAGGGGACGGCGACGCGAACGTTAAAGCCTCTGCCGACGAAGGTCAGGCCGAGTTTTTCGCCTTCCTGTGCGGTGATTTGGATGCACAGGCCGCAGTCGATGCACTTGCCGGATTCGTAGATCACCTCGCTGTGCTGGGTCTGTTGGGCGAAGAGTCGGCGCGGACCTTTGTATCGACC
>JAGHBX010000356.1 GCA_021160785.1 Planctomycetota bacterium
AGGCGTCTGCAACGTCATCGTCGATTTCATCCAGAAGCTGGTCGTCGCTTATCTGCTCGTCAGCTTCCTGCTTGGCTTCATGAGCTTGCGTGTCTTCAATGTTGCTTGTTTGCTCTGTCATATTGCCTTCCACACAAATGGGTCCGTATCTTTTCTGCTCTGGCGTATTGTGACGCCTTTTAGCCCATTTTTCAAGAGTTTTGCCAGATTTTTCAGCGCAAATCGCTCAGAAACCGTGTGCGAAAGGCAAATACACGTAACATCGGCCTCCCGGGCGGCGAGCGCCTGGTGATGTTTCAACTCTCCGGTCAGATAGAGGTCGCATTGGCGGTCGATAACCGTTTGAATTATCTTGCCGCAGGAACCGGCACAAACGGCAGCGGTCCTGACGGTCCGTTTCTGGCTGCCGATGATTCCAATTGCGCAGGCGCCGGTTACCTCCTTGATTCGACCGATGATTTCAGACAGCGGTTTGGGTGTTGTCAGCGGGCCGATTCGCCCAAGGCCGAAACGACTCTCGACGTCATAATGGCGGACGACATCGAAGGCCGGCATCTCGTAGGGATGGGCCTTTCGCATCGCGGCCACCACGGCGGAGACTTTGGCGGCGCCCACTACAGATTCGAATCTTATCTCGTCTACTGTTTCCAATTTGCCCTGCTCACCGATAGCGGGCTTGGCTCCCTCTAAGGACAGAAATGTTCCCGTGCCCTCGGTCCTGAACGAGCATTTGGCGTAGTCTCCAATCGCGCCGGCGCCGGCGGCATGGATGGCTTCGGCGACCCTGTTCACATCCGCCGCCGGGACAAATGTTATCAGCTTGTACCACGGTCCCGCCGGGTCGTCGACATAATCGCCAATCGGCTCTGGATCGGCGAGCCCTATGATATCGGCGAGCGCATCATTGACACCACCGGCGGCGACATCCAGCGAGGTATGTATCGAATAGACACCGATGCCCGAGCGAATAAGCTCATAAACCACCGCGCTTGCGCCGTCGGAGGTGATCTTCTTTAGCCCGTCCCAGATGACCGGGTGATAACTCAGGATCAAGTCGATCCCAAGCTTTTTCGCCTCGGCGACAACATCCTTCGTAACATCGATGGTAATGAGAATACTGTCGATTTCCTTGTCCGGATCGCCTGTGAGCAGACCCACGTTGTCCCAGTCCTGGGCCAGCGCCAAGGGTGCAATCTTTTCAATTACCGCGGCAATCTCATTTATCTTCATTTTATCCTTCCCATATTGGACACCTAATCGAGGGGCACTCCCAGCAGCGAAACATTTGACAGCTTAAAACCTATCCTGTGTTTGGACACATCCTTCAATGTTTCAAAAACAATTAGCCCTCTCTCCGGAAAGCTGCCTTTGGTCCTGAAGCCCATGTTCATAATACGGTCACCCGAATACGACGTGCCGGCCTGCGACACCTCCAGTTCTTCGCCGTTTTCGCCGTAGAATTTCGCACCCTTGAAGGCGCCCAGAAGCAAGTCCACCTTCAACTGCATGTATTCATTGTCCTTGTCCCAACTATTCGTCTTGACCGAGATAATGGAAAAACCTTCCACCTTGCTCTGTGATCCTTCCTTGAAATCCATCATCCCCAAATCGATCTCCTTAGTTCCCGTGGATTTTAGAAAGTCAAGCGAACCGGTAACTTCAGTGATCCCCCTGGCACTGTCATCCGGCAAGAGCAATTTCACTTTAAATCTTACGCCTTTGCCGTCCTTTGTAAGCTGTGGCGAGCTTATCTTGCGGTCCCATTCCTTCTCCGGCAGAAGGTCCTGTCCGGTGTCGGCCGTGGCCTTCTCCACTCGACCGGCGGTAATCTCCATACCCGACTCTGGCAGTTCCATCACCAATGAGAGGGTGTAGCCTTTGTCATAGTTGAAAGGCCTTATCCCTCGTTTTTCATTGGCATATCTTACCAGCCGAACGCCCGCGACCATTACGCTGCCTGCTTTGCCAATCGTATCAACCGTCGCCGTTGCCATCACCGCCGAACTCGTTTCGCCAAAGCCCAGACCTTTCAGCATCGCTTTATAGTTGGCTTTCGCCGTCGCAACCTCAGTCTTGTAGTCAAAAAGCTCCTTTGCGTCGCCGGCAACAACACGAACGGGCGCTCTTTGCCCGTAAAGCATCTCATTGCCCCTAAGCTCGTCTCCAAGACCCGATTGCATCGGATTCTTGCCCGCCCGAACCTGCTGTGCAAGCAGTTTATCGTCGGTCATCACCTTGTCCATCGCCGCCAGCATCTTTGGGCCCTCCAGTGTCAACTTCACTGTCGAACTATCGACTTTCTTGAAATTCGAAACTCCTTCAATCCGGCCGGGCAGATGAAACACCCTTTCGCTCTTCAACGTCCCTAATATACCCATCATCATGGGCTTGCTCTTGTTGTATTGGAGCCTCATTTCCTTCACTTTCTGCGACAGCTCGGCTTCTGTAAGCTTTTCCGCCTCCTTGGCCTTGGCGCCGGAGTCCTCTGAGTCGGAATCATTCTTAATTTCGATAGTAATCCGCCCCGATCCATCTCTGCTGAAAAACATATCCTGCTTGCTATTGAATCCACCGGATTTGATCTTCACTTTATTAATGTCAGCAAAGTAAGCCGTCCCGACAAAATGTATCTTGCCCTCATCGGTCAATTCAAAAGAAACGTTTTGCCACGCATCAACGCCTTTGGACTCCTTTAATATCTTTTCAACCTCCGTCTTAATCTGGCTCTTGGGCGCAGCCTCTTCACCGCCTAAGTTGAGATTAAACGGTGCATAGACAATGTCGCAGTCGACTTTCCCGGAACCGTCGGGATTAATCGTATACTCCTTCTTCTCCTCCACGCAACCTGCAATGACCGCAACCCCGACAATTAGCAGAATCCATGCAAATCTTGTTTTAACCGCTGCTTTCATGACTCTCTCCTTCTCTTTGTGTTATCTAACATTTTCCATTTAAACGCTAAAAAAGTATTTTCCACTAATCTAAGCACTATCGCTCAGATCTTCATAATATATAGACGCAAGAAAACGAATCCGTTACAACAATTTCCCATTTAAATGC
>JAGHBX010000621.1 GCA_021160785.1 Planctomycetota bacterium
CGAACTTTCAATCTTTGTCGGGTTGTCGGTAGCGGTAGTTGAAGCGGCGGTTGGGGGCGCTGTCGCCGGAGAGGGCGAATTCGATTATGTCGTCGTGTTTTTGTATGTTGTCGGCCCAGTGGAAGTCGAATGCGATTTTCGATTGCTGGTTGATTTTGGTGCGCGGGATTTTAATCTCCATTTGATTGGCTTCGACGCGATAGGCGAGCTGGCAGACGGGTTTGAAGTTCCATCCGCCTTCGGTGTGGGCGAGCGTGGTGGCGAAGGCGCCCGGGACGCTGCTGTTTACCAGATAATCGTAACCGCGCCAGCCGGTTTTGTGGTCGCAGTCGGCGTCGATGAAGAGGAGCATCCAGTTATTGTCGGTATGATCGGTGATGGGTTCGACGGTCCGGATGTAGAAATAGACGGCTTCTGCATCGCAGGCGATTTTGGCTGTTGTGAAATCGTTTCGGCCGGTCGTGTTGATATATGTGCCGGCGTTGCCCCAGCCTTTTTCGTTGCGGTGCATGGTGTCGCCGATGCTGTCGCGGTACTCAGGCTGCACCTCGGTCCAGTCGGCGAAGCTGCCGTCGATGGCGATGGTTGTCAACGGCGATGCGGCAGGGGGTTTGCGGATGCCCTTGTAGCGGCGGATATTGGCGATCATCTGGTAGTAATAGTTGTCGGTGTGGCCGTCTTTCATGGGCTCGATGTCGCGGCTGAATTCGGCGCTGTACTGATCGACGAAGAAGGTGCCGCCGTCGGCGAGGCGCGAGCCGAGAAAACGCTGACCGGAATTGGTGATGAATCGCTGGGCGACCCACTCGTTCCAGCCGGTGATGAAGATAAACTCCGGATCGATTTTCAGTGCGGCTTTCCACTGCTCGGCGAAGTACAGACCCAGGTGCATGGTGTCGGTCAGGGCATAGCGGTCGTGTGGGGGCTGTTTGCCGTTGCCGAAGCTGCGGCCGATATTGCTGGTGGGGTGCTCGGCGGTGCAGACTGAGACTTCTTCCGGTTTGTCGGGCGATTCGCGCCAGCCGTATTTTTGCGGGTAGTGATCCAGCCACTGCCAGGTGTCCTTGCCGTGGGTCCATGCCCAGCAGTCGCGAATTGTGAAGAACTTTGCGATATTCGGATCGAGGCCTTCGGCGCCGCCGAGGATCAGGGGCTTGCCTTTCCAGCGGAACCACAGGTCGGGGTAGAGGTTTTTTGCGTAGAAGTCGTTGTAGAGCCGGGTGATGACTTTGGCCGAACTGGAATGACTCAGGAAGCATATCTGCGGCGTGCAGGCGCCGGATTTGCGCAGTTCACTGTAGATTTCGCAGAGCTTCATGTACTGCCCCGGGTACGTAATGCCGTTGGTGACGTCGAAGATGAGGGTGTCGATCTGTGCGTCGGCTAACATCTGTGTGTGTTTGCGGATAACGTATTCGCTGTCGGATAGGTAGTAGCCCAATTCTGATTCGCCCCAGTGGTGGAAGGCGCCTTTCGGGCCGTACTCAGGATCGGCCGGGTTTTCGGCTAACAGTTTTGTGATGTCGTACGGGCCGCCTGTGCCGTGCTGACCGAGCCAGAGGAAATAGAAGATGCCGACGTATTTGTCCTTTCGCGGCGGGCCGCACTCGTCATGGCCGGGCAGCGTTCGACCGAGGGCGTCGGCGGCGACCCATGTGTCGCTGTAGAGATCGCGAAATTCGGCCTGTGCTGTGAAGGCAAGAGCCGTAAGGACTATGACGATCATGGCGGCGCAACAAGAGTTTTGTTTCATAATTTATGCCATCCATGATCGTTGTCTGTTTTTGGTCTGGGTTACGACGTTGTTTGCGATTCTGGCGTCTTCAGCGATTTGCCAGTCGAACATGCCGACACAGGCGAAGTCTGCGCCGTTTTCAAATGTGTACTTGAACCCTTCGTTCGGATGGATGGCGCCGGCGGCCAGGACCTTGTAGGCGATCCAGGGTGTTTTGACTTCCTTCATGAACTCTATAGTTTGTTCGGGGGTCATCGCCCAATAGTTGTCTGCCGCGCCGTTTTTGATGACGTTTTGGGTCTGGTCGGGACGTCTCTTTGACCAGTAGTTGGTGCTGTGAAGGGTTTTGAAGTAGAAGTCGACATCGATTCGTGCGCTTGCGACGGCGATGCACGTGTCGATGGAATGGCCTGCGACGCCGGCGGGGACACCGGTCTTCTTTACGCAGGTGACGAACTTGTCGATAAGGTCCATGCGGTTGTCGAAGGTCCAGCGGTCGCCCATGTTGCCGACGAGATAAATTGCCGCGGCGCCGTTTTCAAGAGCCTCATCGACGGTCTTTTCGATAGTGTCGGCCTTGGGTCCGGTCTGTGCCAGCCATTTCATTTTGCCGCCGCGTTCCTTGCGGTATCGCTGGAAGAGCTTGACGGCCCGCGGGTCGCCGGAGAATATCGTGCAGGCATTGATGCCGTTTTTTTCGCAGGTCTCCCATGTTTCCATGATCTTTTCGTCGGTGAAATAGTGTTTCAAGAGAGGCGAGACATAGATGAGATCCCGGCTGTGGGCATAACCGCTGATGAGGTTGCCGCCGCAGATGAGACGGCTGATTTCGACATTGCCGATTTTGCCCATGGCCATCTTGCCTGCGGGTTTGGCGTCGGCGGGTTTCTTTGCTTTTTCGTCCCTTGCCAGCAGGGCCTTTTCCTCGAAACTCAAGGCGACCGAGGCGGCAGCGGATGCAATAGCCGTTTTTTTCATAAAACTGCGACGGTTCAGTGATTCTGTCATAATTCGCTTCCCATATACCATTCTCTTCTTCGGACAGGCCCGGGTTGGTCGGGACTATATGCTATATTACCGGTTTTGCAGGCCGGATTCAAGTCCCAAAGGGGCGTTGCAGGGGTGGTTGGCCTTGCTTTTCGGGCCGGGATTGCTTATTCTGAGTTGAAGCAGGCCCGCCGGGGCGGTGTTTTTTTATGAGTTCTGCAAAATGGAGGATATGGCATGTTTGACAAGAGGAAGTTACTGGTTGTGCTGGCGATCATGGTCGGCGCATGCGCCGCGGACGGTGCGGAGATTGGATGGAAATACTTATCGAGCGATTCGGGCGCCTTGGCGGTTCCCAACTCAAACAATCAGCAGACGGCGTCTCTGGTGCTGGATATTGACAAAGACGAGACCGATGATTTTGTGATTACCGAGCGGACCGGCAAGCCATCGGTTGTATGGTACAAGTACCGCGGCGAGGGCAAGTGGGAGAAGTTGCTCATTGACGATACGCCGCTTCATATCGAGGCGGGCGGTGATTATTACGATATTGACGCCGACGGTGATCTTGACATCGTGTTTTGCGGTGATTCTCGCAGTGACGATGTCTGGTGGTGGGAGAATCCTTATCCCAAGTACGAAGCCGCCAGGCCGTGGAAGCGCAGGGTCATAAAGGCCGGCGACAATGCGCGGCATCAGCACGACAACCGGTTCGGGGATTTTGACGGCGACGGCAAGGTCGAACTTGCCTGGTGGTCTCAGACGGCGAAGAAACTGTTTTTGGCGAAGATTCCGAAGAACCCGCGCACTGTCGGGCATTGGGATTACAAGGATATCTTTTCGTATTCCGGCAAGACCGGCCATGAGGGAATGGATGTTGCGGACATCAACCTGGACGGTACGGTTGATATTGTTGGCGCGGGATACTGGTTTGAGCATGCCGGTGGCGGAAAATTCAAGTCGCACAAGATCACGGATCGACCGTTTACGCGATGCGCGGCCGGGCAATTAGTCCCCGGCGGTCGGCTGGAGGTGGTGATCAGTCCCGGCGATACGGATGGGCCCGTGGAGTGGTTTGAGTGGGATGGGAAAAAATGGGTCGGGCACAGGCTGATGGACAAGATAATTCACGGACACAGCCTGGCGGTGCGGGATATCGACGGCGATGGTCATGTCGATGTGTTTGTTGCCGAGATGGGAAAACCCGGCGCCGGTAAAAACGCCCGTACGATGATCTATTTCGGCGACGGCCGGGGGCGATTCGAGCGTCAAATAGTCGATGTGGGCAAGGCCAACCACGAATCGAAGCTCGGCGACCTCGATGGCGACGGCGATATCGACATCATCGGCAAGCCGTATAGTTTTGGTGCGCCTGGATTGGGTGTATGGCTGCAGGATCGCAAGCGGTCGCAGACGGAGGGCGATCTGACGGGGGCGGTGGTTGTTGTGGGCAGCCAGGAGAGTGATGCGGCCAAGTATGCCGCCCGGGAGTTGGCGCGGTTTCTTGGTGAGGTTACGGGAGCGGATTTTAGGATTCAACACACGCTCCAGAAGGGCGGGGCGAACCTGCTGGTCGGGCCTGGGGCGGCGAGATTGGTTGAGCCGGGGTTTTCGACGGAGGGATTAGGCGCCGACGGAATTGTTATTCGCAGCAAAGGCGGCGATCTGATTCTGGCAGGGGGGCATCCGCGGGGAACGCTGTATGCGGTCTATACGTTCCTCGAAGATGTCGTCGGGTGTCGCTGGTGGTCGTCGAAGGTCAGCACGATTCCGAAAAGAACCGCGATCAACGCCAAAGGGCTGAATATCCGGTATGTTCCGCCGTTAGAGTACCGCGAAGTCTTCTGGTTTGACGCATTTGACGGCGACTGGGCCGTTCGCAACAAGTCCAACGGCCACAGCGAACGCCTGGACGACAAGCGCGGGGGCAAGCATGTCTACGAGGGTTTTGTGCACACATTTTACTCGCTGATCCCGCCGGATACGTATTTTGAAAAGCACCCCGAATGGTTCAGCGAGATCAAGGGCAAGCGGGTGCACAAGCGTGCCCAGCTTTGCCTGACGAATGATGCGATGCGGGCTGAATTGGTGAAGAATCTGAAAGTGCGCTTGCGGAAGAATCCCAAGGCGACGATAGCATCGGTCTCGCAGAATGACTGGCATGGATTCTGCACCTGCGCCAAGTGTGCAGCGATCGACGAGAAGGAAGGCTCCCATGCCGGAACTATGATTCGGTTCGTCAATGCCGTCGCAGAAGATATCGAAAAGGAATTTCCGAATGTGGCGATCAGCACATTAGCCTATCAGTATACCCGCAAGCCCCCTAAGATGGTGCGGCCTCGGCCCAACGTTATTGTGCGACTGTGCAGTATCGAATGCTCGTTCAGCAAGCCGCTCAGTGATGAACGCAACAAGGCGTTTCGTGATGACATCGTGGGCTGGTCGAAGACCTGCAAAAGACTCTACATCTGGGATTATACCACCAATTTCCGGCATTATTTCCGGCCCCATCCGAACCTGCGTGTTCTGGGCGACAACATTCGCTTCTTCGTAAAGCACGGCGTCAAGGGCATCTTTGAGCAGGGGGCCTATACGTCCAACGGGGCGGAGATGGCGGAACTTCGTGCGTGGGTGCTTGGCAAACTGCTGTGGAACCCCGCACTTGACGACGGAAAACTGATTGAGGAGTTTCTCGACGGCTACTACGGCCCGGCGGGCAGGCATATCGGTGCGTATCTCGATGTCATGCACGATGCCGTTGACGCCAGCGGGTATTACCTGGGGTGTCTGCCTTCGGGCATCGAGCCGCAGCCCGGCTTTTTGAACTTCAAAGCGCTGGCGACGGGATGGGGTCATTTGAAAGAAGCTGAGGGTGCTGTGGCTGATGATGCCGAACTTGTCAGCCGTGTCAAAATGGCCCAACTTCCGGTCATGTATGCGTTCATGAGGCAGTGGACGTCATTACGCCGCCAGGCTGAGCGGAAGGGGGCGGATTGGCCGATGGGCGATTCGATTGACGCTGTGTACGCCGAGTTTCTCGATACGGCGAGAAAGAACAATGTAACGCGATTGTGTGAATGGTACGATGGTTTCGGACTGCTTGAGGGGGCTGTCAAGAAAGCAAAGCAATGAGAAAGAAGTGTTGCGGGCACTTTTTTTGGGGGGGAGGGCAATCCGAGACAGCCCGGGGAGGGCTGTCTCGGGTCGCAACGCAAACTGCAAAACCATTGTAAGGAGGATTGTGAGTTATCTGGGTTCCTGACAGGTCATTGAGCAAAGTTTCATATTGAACCCAGGAGTCTGGTATCAGTTCTCTTAAAGTCGCGGTCCTCTATCTTTCCATCAATGTTGTTGGGTTTCTTTTTCCATCCAGCCGAACTAATTCATATATCGGCGAAATGGAGTGTTAACATAGATGGGGAGATTCCCTAATTTATCAGGGAAATTGCCCTAATCATAAGAATAGTAAGGGGGTTGGTGGGAAAAGCCGAAAATCGTAAGGCAACATACGCAGGCATTCGGCGTTATGGGACCGGGGCGACCAGAGGCTTATTCAGGGGCTGTGAGTCCTTCTCTGACGGCGTATTTGGTCAGGCCGGCAATGTTGTGGATGCCGAGCTTGTCCATGATATGTTCTCTGTGTGAATCGACGGTCTTGACACTGAGATTGAGTGTTTTGGCGATTTCTTTGGTTGTGTTGCCTTCAGAGACGAGCTGGAGAACCTCGCGTTCGCGGCTGGTGAGCCCGTCCCCACCGCTCCAGTCAGGGTCGGTGAGCATCTTGACGTAGTCAGAGAAGACGACCTTTGCTACCTTGCTGCAGAGGTAAGTTCTGCCTTCGCGCATGGCATCGAGGCCATCTGTAAGCTCGGAAAACGCCGATTCCTTGAGCATATAGCCGGCTGCGCCTGCCTGGAGCATTTCGACGATCATCGATCGCCGCGAGTGGGTCGAAAGCGCCATGACCTTGAGTTCCGGACATTTGGCGACCATACGACGTGTTGCATCGATGCCGTTGAGGTTGGGCATTTCGATGTCCATAATCACCAGGTCAGGAGAGAGCTTATCCACCATTTCCATCGCGATGCGTCCGTTTGCGGCCTGTCCGGCTATTTCATATTCAGGGTGCTTGCGCAGCAGGGCGGCGAGGCCCTCACGCATAATCTCGTGGTCGTCAACAAGAAGTATCTTGAAACTCATTTTCGACTCCTGTCTAAAATCCTGTGCAAATCCAACGACATTGTGCCACAGCCGAATACCTTTATTTAATGTAAAGGCTTGCATCTGTAAAGTCAACACTAATTATTGTGTATAAAGAGCAAGAACTCAAGAGGCCGGCAATGCGACGTAGAACCTGCTTCCTTTTCCGGGTTGGGATTCGGCCCAGACCTTTCCATTGTGGCGGTTAACGACGCGTCGTACGATTGCCAGCCCCAGCCCTTCTCCCTGTGATTTTTCCGGGTCTATCAGGTAGTACATCTTGAAGATGTCGGCAAGGTTGCGTTTTTCGATGCCTATGCCGTTGTCTTTGACGCAGTAGACCAGGTTGCCCTCGGCAAGCCAGCCGGCGACGGTGATGATTCCGGATTTATCGGGGTCGAGGTAGTTAATGGCGTTTGCCAGCAGATTTGAAAAGACCTGGTTGATCTGCTGTTCGTCGCCGAAACAATCGGGCAGGGGCTCGACGTTGATACGGACGCCGTCTTCTTTGACCTGGAAGCTGATTGTCTTAATGATCTCGCCGATCATGTCGTTCATGTCGAAAGTGTCTTTTTGCATGGCCGAGTGGTCGAGCTTTGCCAGCCGCTGCATGCCGTCAAGCAGCGAAGCGAGCTTGGCGGTGCTGGCTTTGATTAGCTCGACGGCTTCGGGGATGTCTTCGCGTATGACGGGTCGGCTGCTGGTTTTGAAATCATTGTTTTCTTCGTCCAGGAGCCCCTGAAGTTGCCGGCAACTGCGATCCAGTTCCCCGCTGAAGCCGGCAATGGTTATCATAGGCGTCCGAAAATCGTGGCTGGTGACGTGAATGATGCTTTCGAGTTCGGCGTTTTTCGCTTCCAGTACTTCCATAAGACGCGTCCGCTCTTCTTCGGCGCATTTCTTTTCCGTAACGTCGATGAAGAGCCCCATGAGTACCTCTTTGCCCTTAATAGTCATCACCTGCGCGGAGATCCAGACAGGGATTATACGACCGTCGATATGCTTAACTTTGCTCTCAAAGTCAGTTGTCTGTCGCAACTCAATATGCTGACGGAACATCTTGTCATACTTGTCCGCTTCATTTTTGGGATGAAGCTGGAGTTGGTGCAGGCCGATGATGTCGTCGCGTGCTCGGCCGGTAAGTACTTCGGCTTTGGTGTTGCACTCAATGATCTGGCCTGTTTCGGTGTCGGCGATGAAGATGGCGCCGCCGGCATTCTCGAAAATGGCTTTGAACCGGATTTCCGATTCTTTGAGCGCCTCTATTGCCAGCTTTTGTTCGGTTATATCCCGCACCGCACCGATGATGCTCGTCAAGGCCTGTGTCTTTTCGTCCAGAACAGGGGACGTCCGATCGCTTAGCCATCGCCGCGTGCCCTGCTTTGTCGTGATACGGTACTCCATGCTGGAAACTGACCCCGTTTTGAGGGTGTTGGCATTGAGGAGAACTTTCTGTACATCGTCGGGATGGATGACGCAGAGCCATTCGTCAACATTCGTGATCTCATCCGGCTTGTAACCTGTGATCGTCTCGAAGGCGCCCGCCAACCACTCAATATGCCCGGGCCGACCGTCATTTATGGACAGCGAATAGAAATAATCGGAGGATAAGCGTGAAATGATGCGGTAACGTTCCATGCTTTCCTTGAGTGCTTCCTCGGTTTTGATACGGTCGGCGATTTCTTGTCTAAGGGATTCATTCGCACGGACGAGTTCTTCGTATTCGTTGAGCCGTTGATGTGCGAGTTGTTCGTCAGTCGCGTGCGTGTGGGCGTTGTGCATTGCGAGCAGATTTTGTATTTTCAACGGCAGAACCTGGAGGTAGGATCCTTCCGTGTCCTTAATCAACAGGTCGCAGGCGGTCCGGCGGACTGCGTCGAGGGCGGCATCTCCGTTTTCCGGCTCGACTAACAGCAGCAGAGGCGTCCGCCGGTGACGGCCTGCAATATCCGGATATGAGTCGCCGCCTCCGTTGCCGTCGAGCAGTATGAGATCGAAAGTTGCCTCATCGGGGAGGTCGAGGGCGTCTGAGACTGAGGATACACGACGGCAATCAAGGGGTGTTTGGCATCGATTGAGGGCATCGGCGAGGAGATTCTGCTCCCCGTCAGTGTCGGATATCAGGAGTATCCGTGCCGGATTTTCTGCCATATCCACCTCGTCAGCAGGAAAAGACCATGTTCGCGAAACACTCATTATAGCAGAGCTGGCGGGAGAATCAAATGCTATTTGGAGGCGGTTTTCTGGAGAAGGCGGTCGGTGGCTTCGGCGATGAGGGCGAGCATCTGGTCGGCCTGGGCCTGAACATCGCCGTCGGGGTGGTTGACGCGAGCGTTCCATTTCTGGTATTCGTCGCGGAGGCGATTTCTTTCCTCCTGGCCGGTCATATTGGCGGTAATGCCGAAGATGAACTCGATGTCCCTTTCTTCGTGCATACCGAGGGGCAGTATCTTCTGGGACAGTGCCCGGAACCTGTTTTCGTCGACGGCAAGGGCCTCTGCGATGCGGCTGATGAGTTCGGTCTGGTGTCGGCGGGTCCTACCGGCGGCGGCGACGGTTTTCAGGCAGAGTTCCATGGCGTCGTAGATCTCGACGATAGTGGCGATTGAGGCCATTTCGCTGCAGATTGCGTCGATATCGGTTTCCCGGTCGTTCTTGCCGGTACAGACCGCAGCGGCGAGTTGAAGGGTCAGGGTTTGGGTTCGTTCGGCGTTTTCTTTGGCGTCGGCGTATCCGATGTTGTTGTTTCGGTAGTCCAGCGAGATACTTGCAGAGGCCAGTTCGTTTGAGGTCCCGTGGGAGGTCAGCGTGGTGACGAACTGGAGCGTTCTGTTGCCTTTTGCAGGGAATTGCAGGACATCGGTTGGGATTGTTGTAACGTCCAGCCAGTCGGAGATGA
>JAGHBX010000610.1 GCA_021160785.1 Planctomycetota bacterium
CCTCGATAGCCCCCACCGGCAAGACAGCAACCTCATATTTCCGCTTGCCAATTCGATAAAGATTCGTCGAACAAATATCCCACTCGTTGATAACCCGCTCGCCGTCAGCCATACTAACCCTTCCTGAAGATATGTGTCAAAAGTTGTAATTATGCTATATCACCACAGCTATTATGGCAAGGACATTATCTGTTGACGGCTTTTGGAGAGGACAATTGTCATCTTCTCGAATCCAAAACACTTGTCGGCAATAACTTGCTGTCTCCGGGCCCATGTCGTCTACGACTTCGAAAAAATCTTTGCCGCCGCCATGAAAGCCGGGCAGGCGACTCTTACCAACGGGGGCACGACCGCCCTTCGAGCGTCTCTGCACTGTCTGGGCATCGGCGCCGGCGACGAAGTGATCACCACACCCCACACGTTCGTCGCCACCATAAACGTCATCACCAACGCCCATGCCCTGCCGGTCTTTGTCGATATCGACCCGGACACCGGGTGCATCGATGCGGACCTCATCGAAGACGCCATTACCGAAAACACACGCGCCATCCTGCCGGTGCACCTGGCGGGCTTCCCGGTCGACATCGAAAAGATCATGACTGTCGCCCGCAAGCACAACATCCCCGTCGTGGAGGACGCCTGCCAATCGGTTTTCGCCGAAGTAAACGGTAAGAAGGTGGGCACGTTCGGTGCGACCGGCTGCATCAGCTTTCAGGAATGGAAGTCGCTCGTCGCCGGAGAAGGCGGCGCCATCCTTTGCAGCGACAAAGACCTTATGCGCCGATGCAAGGCGTTCATCAATAACGGTCGCGATCCGCTCGGCCAAAAAAGCGGCTACCCCTATCCCGGCTCCAATCACCGCATGACCGAATTCCAGGCGGCCGTGCTCACCCAGCAGTACAGGCGTTTTCTCACCCAGGCCGCCATCCGTCGCGAAAACGGCGCATATCTCGAAACCGAACTGACAAAGATCCCCGGCCTATCTCCTCGAAAACGATACACGCCCGACACGCGTTTCACTTATGTGCGTTTCGAGTTGGACTACGACCGCAAATGCTTCGATAACGTTGACGCCGCAACCTTCGCCAAAGCCCTTCGCGCCGAAGGCATACCTCTTTCCGGCGGCCCAAGACGATACAGCGGCGGCTGTCATAAGGAAGGCATGCTCGAAGAACACCTCAACTCACGCGGATTCCAAAAGGTCTTCTCAAAAGCAAGACTCGCCGACTACCGAGCCTCACTAAAGCTGCCCGTAATGGACAACCTCACCGCCAACAACCGCCAAATGCTCCATGCCGACAGCAAAATTCCCTTCCTCGGCACAAGAAAGGAAATGGACCAGATTATAACAGCATTCAAAAAAGTAGCAGCAAATACACAAAAACTCGCAAAAGCGTGAACCGATATCCAAAGCTGTCGGCCCTGCGGGGCGACCTCCCTGAGACCGCCCCGAGTCCTGCTGTTTTCAACCGGACGATACGTATTGGTCGTATTTGTATGTTATGGTTTTTGTTTCGGCGGGTTCCAGGGTGATTCGCCAGGTTATTGTGCCTTGCCTGTCGGTTAGTTTCAGTTTTGTCGGGTCTTTTCGGATTGTTCCTTCATCGGTTGCCGATACCGGTCTGCCCGGGACGGTGGTGGTCACTACAATATCAACGGTTCTCTTTTCGAAGTTTCGCAGTTTTATTTCGCCCTGGAGTGTTACAAGGTCGATGTAGTAGCCGTTTCGCGGCGTGTGTGCCTTCAACTGCCGGTCGATTTCGCTTCTGGTCTCGGAGTGGGCGATATTGATCGCCTGGGTAACGGGGATTTCGCAGTTGCCTTTCTTGGGGGTGTATTTCAGGAGGTCTTCGCTCAGGGGGCGGTCTGCGCTTACAGCGAGATACGGACCCGTAGTCCAGGCGGTGTCGGTGTCGTTGTGCAGAACGAGGAAGTGCTTGAGCTTGTCATTGGTGTTCCAGCGGTAGATATGCGCGTAACTAATCTTCTTGACGAAGAGGGTGACGATCGCTTTTTCGCCCTTTCGCAGGGTCATGCTTTCTTTTGTGTAGACGGTGTAATCGGTTCCCGCCGTCGAGCCTAAGGACGGCAGGCTGCCGAGGCTCCTGCCGAGATTGTTGTCGCTGTTGTTTACGGGCTGGTCGACTACACCATATCCGCCGAATTGATCGGCGCGGATAGTATTTGAGATCGCCGCCCTTGACATGATCTGGCTTCGCACCTGCGGAGGTGCGACGGCTGCGCCGATTGTGCGGATGATCTGGCCTACCGCAATGGGCGCCATGTAGTCGGTGTGTGTGAAGTGAGGCACGCCGACGACGAAGTTGATGTCGCAGTTGATGAGGTCCTCGGCTTCGTTGACTAAGGTACCGCGAAGGGTGATCTCGGCAGTCTCATCGTCGAGGATTTTTACGGTGTATTCGGGTATCCATGTGATGCCCTTCCGCAGATAGGCCATGCCGAGTTCGGTCTTTTCGGGCGCCTTGTTGTCGTCGGTCTGGAGGTGGACTCTCATGGGAAGTTCCAGTATCTGCATTTTCTCTATGGTCCTGACGGGTACGGCGAAGCTGTGGTCGTTGGATTCGAGGACGGCGAAGTCGGCGGCAACGGAGACGAGCTTGCCGGCGGCCGAACGAGTTTGGCCCTTGTGGTCGTAGGTCAACTGGACATTCAGATTCTTCGCCGAGCACA
>JAGHBX010000350.1 GCA_021160785.1 Planctomycetota bacterium
CCCGAATCACCACCGAGATGATTTCACCGATATCGTTGGCATCGACCACATAATCCGGCTCGAACTTCTTGCGAAGTTCATCGAGTTTGTCCATCTGCTCGGCAAGCGACTCTTTCTTCGATGAGTCGCTTTGCGCCTGAATCGACTCGTATTCGGCGACAATCCGACTTAATTGAGCAATTTGCGGATTTGCGGCGCCGTCCAGCGAAGCTATCAGCTTCTCGGCGGTATCGAAGTCGCCTTTGAGGATTCTCTGGCATACCAGGTCAACGACTGGCGGCTTTGTTTGCTCTGCCTCGCTGACAGCCTGTTTTGACGACGAAGCCGAACTGAGAATCTCCTCCTCAGGCTCACAGCCGGTCGCCAACAGAAGTGCCGCCACAAGCCAGACAAACAACAATCTGATTAGTTTTCTGTACTCAACTGTAACCAAAATAACCTCACCTTTTACCAAATTTCTTGTTTTTTGTGCCTTTTTGCGGCCTTCTAAGTCCGTGAAATCCGTAGTTGCATTAATCATTTAATTCTTGTCAATTCGTGGCCACATTTTCTATGCCGGCCTTACTATGCGCATTCAGCCGCCTTGCCGGCACAGCCGAGAATGTGCAGTTTGTGCTTGACCATCTGCTTGATGGCTTCCCGCCCTGGACCGAGATATTTACGCGGGTCAAATTCAGCCGGTGTTTCGGAGTAAACCTGACGAATCTTGGCCGTCAGAGCCATCCGAAGGTCCGTATCGATATTAACCTTGCATATCCCCATTTTGGCCGCCTTGCTGATCGCCTCTTCGGGCACACCCATGGCGTCTGGCATCGCCCCGCCGTATTTATTAATCAGATCCTTGAATTCCTTCAACACGCTGCTCGATCCGTGCATCACCAGCGGATAACCGGGCACTTTCTCCTGAATTTTCTCGATCACATCAAAAGCCAATGTGGGCGCGGTCTTGAACTTGTAGGCACCATGACTGGTCCCGATCGCCACCGCTAAGGAATCGACGCCGGTCTTTTCAATGAACTCTATCGCCTGATCGGGATCGGTCAGGTGCGCCGCCACATCCTCCACGCCGACAACATCCTCTTCGATACCGCCCAACTGCCCTAATTCGGCTTCGACGACTACACCCCGGTCGTGAGCATAATCGACCACTTTCCTGGTAACCTTGATATTATCCTCGAACGATTGATGCGAGCCGTCGATCATCACCGATGTAAAGCCGTCATCGACACACTGCTTGCACGTCTCGAACGTGTCTCCGTGGTCCAGGTGCATTACGATCGGAATGTCCGGGTTTTCCTCGACCGCAACGTCGATGATAGCCCGCAGATAGCTCATGCTGGCGTATTTCCGGGCGCCACGACTGATCTGGAGAATCAGCGGCGCCTTTTCTTCGGCAACCGCACTGACAATGCCCTGCGTAATCTCCATGTTATTGACATTGAACGCCCCGACCGCATAGCCATTGCTGTAGGCCATCTCAAACATCTTTTTCGTGTTAACCAAAGCCATTTTAGTAATACCCCTTTAGAATTAGTATAAATACGGCTGTCATTCGGGTCCCCACTATCCCACAACACACCCTGTTTGCAATTCTACCTGCGATTTTGGCGGCATTCTGTATATTACGCCGATTATGTCAAATTGTTTGTCGGCGAAATCATGCCCAATATTTCACTTTTTCGTATCCGGTCGAGACTGCAACATCCTTCGCCCCAGCCGCATAGCGGCTCGGTCAGTCGTTAGTCATCATTTCCGACAGACCGACAGACCTGTGTCGCCCAAGAGCAAGTTCCTTGACCCCTTGCGGCCACACACTGAACATCACCGACTGACGGTCCAGCGATTCGTCAGCCGCAAACGTCAAACCATAATACATCCGGTGATAACGCCTCATTATCGTTACCTCGCTGCGAACGCTTTTCCCATAATCAAAGTTGTATTCCTGCGAAAACGTTGCCGTATAGCGAGAATTGAGCGCGTAGGTAATCGCGGCGACCACCGAATTGGACCCTTGCTCATAAACACCTGCACTGGGCACGTCGACTATGATCGGTCGAAGATAACGGCTGCCTAAATAGAGACTCACGTCCGGATAAACATACCGCGTCATGCCAATGTCAAACTGCTGCACTACTCCCGATCTGATGTCGTAATTCAAATCGCTGAGCACCGCCGTCGTATCGCTGAGCCGCCACATATAATCGGCATTTACCGAATCACGGACCAGCCCGAACACATTTGACGTTCGCCGCACGCCGAACGGTATCGCCGGATTGTTCCACATGTATGCCGCAGGACCGTAGGTTCCCGGCGCGCCCATGGCGCTGGGGGTATTCTTCTCGAGGAAGGTTGCGTCCACATCCAGCCGCATCCAGTCGAAACTGCGAAGATTCTTTGGAGAACCCCTTCGAGACTGCCACCGCTGAGAGAGACCGAAATTATACGTGTCCCGCATATCGATCGTGTTGTCCGTAGCTTCATAGAAAGCCGCCTCGAAGTGCGGCTTGATGATATGGCGCATGCCGTTCAAGTCCCAGAACCGCGACTTGAAAAACTGGTTTTCTTTCCACAGCATCGTCGAAGCCCGCACGCCCAGTTCGCCCATGCCCACGCTGTCGTCACCTTTGGGCCTGGTTCGCCCGTCGAGCGTTGTGTCATATCCGTCCTGGTCCTCGTACGCGTAGGTCCCGGCAATGTAGGGCACGACTTTGACGGTATTGAATAACATGGGCAGGTCTATTTCATTCCGGCTGAAGGCAAACGTATAGAACTGTTGCGGAGCGGTCGATGTTGAAGTATTACTCAGACGATCACGAAATCGGCTCACCTGGGTATCACTGTAGAAAGTCAGCTTTCGATCCCACAGACTTGCTCCCTTCAAATGATACTCCACCGACGGAAGTTCTTCCGTCACTGTTTCAAAATCATTTATCCGACCCTTGGCAAGAAACGAAAACGCCCAGTTGTCCTTCAGACGCTTCAGAGCAGCAGTGTTTCCTGGGCCTTGCCCGTATTGAATTCGCTGCGATAAAACGACTCCAGGAAGTGTTCGTCGGACAAGTAGCTCAACTCCGCGGTCAACTGCCAGTCATAAGGCAGATACTGCCTGTGGCGGAACGAATACCGCCCGCGAATATCGTGCGGCGGATCGAGATTCTCTCTACTGGATACCCGCCCGAGATCATCCTCGCCGCTGTCCTTGAGAATATAGCCCACCATCTCGCCGTAGTAATCGTCGCGGTTGTATTCCACCCCAATACCGGCGGCCGGACCGCGCTTGCTGAAATAATCCACACCAAGCACGCTGTCGACGCCTTCGGGCTCCTTGCGTCCCAGGAGCCGAGCCAGGTACCACTGCGTCTCGATCGTGGCGCCCAAATTCGAGTCATGCCCGACCCTGAGCTTCTTGATAGCAAGGTCCGGGCGCTCGAAATTGGTGCGCATGCCAGGCCATTTCAGAATCGTCGTGTTTCCGTATTTCACGTCAACATCTTTCAGCACGCCGTCAAAGCTGCCCTTGTCCAGTTTCTTGCCCGTCCGCGCATCGATACTCGTTGTGTCCGTCAGCAGCATCTCCGATGCGTTTAACGACATCTGCGGCAGATAAAACTCACTCGTTGTCAAAGTCACATCTTCGGCCTGGAACACGTCTTCCGAAATGCCTCTCAACGTAGCCGCCCGCACATAAATCGGGATACCCCTGGCCGGATCGAAGCTTCGCATCTCGGCATTGACCGCCAACGCCTTTCGGGTATCAAAGTCATAGAAAAGCTCGTCGGCGCGAATTGTCCTCGGGCCTTCCGTCATTACGATGTTGCCTTTGAAGTAGACCGATTCGACTGAGCCGCCCGCCGAGGCATTCTCGGCCTCATTGGCTTTGCCGAACTGGAATTTGTCGCCGCGGTAATAGACCACTGCACTGTCGGCCATGAACTCCAGCAGTCCCCCTTTCTCATCACGCTTCTGCCAGAGATAAAACCGCCCCACAACCGTCGCCACATTGAGCCCCTCTTCGCTGGTTGTCTTCTCTATACGCGGTGCGCTCTCTCCGAGTCCGGCTATATTGACCGGATAGTCGAACTTCGGCTCGGGCGACGGTGTCTCCCGTGGGGGTTCGGGTTTTGGCCGAACCATCCCGGGAGCAAACTCACGAACGACATCATCCGCCTTGGGCACCAGTGCACCGGCCGCTATCGTCGGCCTGCTCTTGACCGGCGCCAGCATCCCGCTGGCTTTTTGATACAAAGGTAATTGCGCCAGTGCGTCGATCGAACCGGTGTCATGTTTATCGGCCGTGGCGAATACCTGCCCGCTGACCGGAAACCGCGCCACCAGCGCCTCACCACGTTCGATGACAACCTGGCTCAAATCCGTCGTACGTGCGGCCTTGCCGCTTTCGATGGATACGTTGCCCTCCAGATAAACACGTGCTTCGTAACCGACGTGAACAATGTTGCGAAATTCGTTGGAAACGGCTCGAATCAGGACCACCGCGCGGTCGCTGGACAGTCCGTTGTCGCCGATATCCATCGAAAAGCCGTTGCCAAATACAAGGACGTGCGTGTCCTTCACCGGTTCCTTGTAAACCGTCAACTCCTGCCCCGAAAGGTGAAGATCCTGGCCGGAAAAATACTGTCCCGGCCCATCTTCTCCGCCCGCACCGAAAGCACCCCCCGACAGGGCCGATACCGCCAGTATTGCAATCAAGACCCTTGTATACATTGCTTATCGCCTCATAGAGTAAAGCCTGTCCATAGACTGCCCCGAATCCGAAACGGGACCCGACAAAGATTATAACCTTTGCCGCCGCCAAATCCAGCCAAAACCCGAAGAATACCCTTGATGCTAATAAATTTCCGCGAGAGAAATTGTAATTTATTGTCCTAAAGCGACTTATCCACGTACAGGCACAAATTTTTAATGTGTGATTTGCTGTAATAATCCTAATAAATGCAGACTCTCTCCGGGTGGCAGCCTTTTGCGGAGCGGAGCGCAGCAAAGGGATGGTTCGCTAACAATGAGCGACCCCTTTCGGCTACTGCAAGAATTGCTACCTAAAAAATCTCGTATCGGATTACTGCCCGGTACATGCCGTTTATGCGATCGCCCTCGACGATCATTGGGGGGTAGTTCTGATTTCTCGGCTGCAGGCGCACCTGCTTGTCATTTTCGAAGAATACGCGCTTAAAAGTCGTCTCGTGCGGTCGGCTGAACCTGACAAAGCAGTCATCGCCGTTTCGCACATCCGCCGCCGGTGAGAAGATCACGATATCCCCCTCCTCGAACTTCGGCTCCATCGAATCGCCAACCACCCTGACGGCAAAGGCATTCGGGTCATGCAGGCCCGGACAGCGAACATAATCATCGGCAAACCCCACAGGATAGTTC
>JAGHBX010000183.1 GCA_021160785.1 Planctomycetota bacterium
AGGTCGTACCGGAAGATATGCCAGACTTCCGCATCGGTGGTCGCGGCGAACAGAAGCTCCGAGCCGTTGTAGTTCAACTCCAGCCCGGAGAATTTCCCGACAAGCTGCTTGCCTTTCCATGGCCCGCGCGTAACGCGAACACCCGCCAGCACTTCGACGGGCGCATCGCCGGATTTGAAATCTTTGAGAATAACCGGTCCGCCTCCCTTGCTGTGCCCGGCACACACCGCGCGGGCCTGCTCGATAATGCGGCGGTCGCCCGGCTGTTCGAGCATGCAGACGATATCGTCGAAGTCCAGCAGCGGGTTGACAAAGGCGATACTCCGCCGCAACGCGCACGCCCCGGCAAAGAGCCTCTTGCGGGCATCGGGTTTCGACGTCGATTGTGCCGCCGCCGACAGTTTGTTCAGTCGCGATTCAAACCCGCCCAATACCGACGAAGAGAGTGCCTTTCGGTCCTTGAAGTATTCCACCAGCGCCGCTGTCCTCCGCAGGACAATATCAAGCGGATCACTGTCCGAGCCCCGCACCAGAGCCTGCTGATCGAGGGCCTCTGCTTTTAGACGATTGCGCCACTGGCTCTTTGATTTCTTCAGTCGGTCGATCTGCCCGGTGAGTTCGGCGTACTCGGCATCCCACGTCTGCTCGACAGTCATCGCCGCCATAGTAGGCAAAGCAAGAACCGCCAAACACACAATCAGCCCTCTAACGCCCCAGACATGCCCTATTCGCTGGTCCATACGTCTCTCTCTACAACAAAGAAAACTAAAACAAAAGCAATCGAAAACCTCTATTCTAACAGATTCCAGCCCTTGATGCGACGTTTGATAAATTATGCCCTGCTTTAGGGGGCGTTGTTTATTGGGCCGGGCCTTATTATTGTGGGGGCATTTTGGATTTGTGGTCGAATAGCCAGCCAGTCTATTCCCTGGAACCGGGGGTCGGCGATTTGTCTTACCTCCTCGTCGCCGCGGTAGGGGCACATTGCATCAACCCATGCGATTAGTTTTCGCCGGCTCAGTTCGTCGACCCTTACATCATGGTGCTTTCCGCTCGAAGCAATGTCGGTGATGCCTGTTTTGTTATCGGTTCTATTTATTAACCGCTATTGCATCGAGATTCGGACCTGCGCCAATGGCTACGACCTTGATGAAATTGCCGCCTTTTTTCAACTTAACTTTCATGTCGACGGTTTTCCAGTTGGTAAAGCTTCCGGTGCCTGTAAAAGCTATCCTGCCGACTTTGCGGTTATTGACAAAAAGTTCGCAGGGCCTGTTATTGCTGCTGGCGTAACGCAAAGTAAGCTTGTACGTAGCGTTGTCGTCTGCGAGAACATTATCCCATTCCACATAAGTTCCCGCTCCTTCGTAATCGGCAAAACCGGCACCCTGGAAACCCGCGTGATTCGTCGCCTTGGTGCAACCGGCCATCTTCGCCGATTCAGCTTCGTAAACATCGCCTTTGAGCTTCGACACAGGCGCGGGCGACTTGGCCGCCTCCCTGTGAGGATAGCAGACTTCTCCGCCCGCCCCGAGGTCCTTGATACGAAGATTGCGGAACTTATAAAGCAAGCCTTTTTCGCCGTGATGCTGTATGCCGATAGGGCCGGCAATATCCATCTCATCGTGCACATCCGTCGTCAGCGTACCGTTTACATAAATCTGAATATGAGAACCGATACAGACAATTCGGTATTTGTTCCATTCGCCCTGCTTGAAGCACTCGCCGGCCCGCTCACGAAACGCCGCTATTGATTTGTCGCCCTCTTCCCTGGAAGCCGCCTGGTCGCGATTCGGAGAAATAAACCATTTGCGGCGACCTTCGTCATAAAATCCGCCGGACCATTTGCGCTCCGCCGTATCGACCTCAGCCTGGTAGCCCCACGCCTTGTTCTTCCTTTTCAGGCAGCGGAACAAAAATCCGGAGTTGCCTTTATTCAGCGGCATTTTAATCTCACCCTCGAAGACAAAGTTGGCGTATTCCTACCTGGTCAGCAAAAACCACTTACCCTTTGAAGAGGTCAGATTCACAACGCCATCTACAAATTCAGCTTTGCCATAGTCGTAAGGATTTTCCCAGTTACTCAAGTCCTTATCCGTAAACAACTCCTGCCACCGGACCTTATCCGGATTAGCGATCTGTGACTTCTTGGATTTCACCGGCTGCAGTTTATCGTAAGCCTCCCAGCCCTGGCGAACCGCCGGGCCCTTGAGCATCTTGTTGGCTTCGGGATGATTTGTGATCCTCATCGCCGCGGCGTCGTATTTCAAAGTCCCGCCGAAACGCTGACCGATACAGCCCAGACAAAGCAACTCCGCCAACTGCGCCGCAACCTCGAACGGAGAGTTCGCCGGCTCGATCTCCTGGCAGGCGTTCAGGAAGTTATGGTAATGATTCGACAGGCCGCCTCTCGGCTTGGGAAGCTTACCCGCCCGCTGCATCTCCATCATCTTCTTGTCAATAATGATATTGTAAGCCGCACCGTGACTGCCTCCTTTGATAACATTGTCCTGGCCGTAAATAAACGATCCGACATTGCCTATAGAATCGGTATAGTCTTTCGGCAGCGGCGGACGATTGCCCTGCCCGTCAAACCATCTCAGCACCAGCGGCGGCATCGATCCCCGCGCCTTGAATTTGAAAGTTATCACGGACCCCTGGGGATAATACAAATCGCTCGGACCGATGACCTTCGTGCTTATTTCGTAAGGCTGACCTAATTTCAGATATCGATGGATCGCGTCGAGGATATGTGCCCCCCAGTCGCCCATCGCGCCGCAACCGAAATTGTACCAGCACCGCCAGTTCCCGCCTATCAGCTTGTCGCTGAAAGGACGGAACGGACGCCGACCCAGCCACTGGTCCCAGTCATAACCCGCCGGCGGAACCGCCTCCGGATACGCATCGTATGTCCACCCGTGCCAGCGGCGACTGCTGTTCATCCAGGCGTCGATTCTTTTGACGTTTTTGATAAGACCCTCATCCACCCACTTGGCGAACTGGAAAGTCCCTGACCCGGAATGACCCTGGTTGCCCATCTGCGTAACGACCCCGCAAGCCTTGGCGGCCTTGGCTAACAAGCGGCATTCGTAAACATTCTGCGCCATGGGTTTTTCGACATAGACATGTTTACCCAATAGCATCGCATGCATTACCATCGGAAAATGTGAATGGTCCGGCGTCGCCACAATGACCGCGTCGATTTTATCGTGCATCTCCTCCAACATCTGGCGGTAGTCCCTGTAACAGGGTACGCCGTCAAAGCCTTTCATAGTCGAATCATAAGATGTAAACGCCACATCTGCGAACGCCCTAAAATCGATCTGACTGCCGGAGTATTGATTGAAGGATTTTAAGACCGACCCGCCCCGGTTAAAGACGCCCACCTGCGCCGCCCGAATTTTCTGTCCTTTCGGAATTATCCTGGGCCTGAAAAGAGGCTCGATCTTCTGTTCTGCAAATAATCCGCCGCTGGCGAACATTAAAGCCGGGGGCGTATACAGAATCGTTTTCAAAATTGTGCGACGTGATACGATGTTTGGACCTTTAGCGTGATTACTCACCACAAAACCTCTGAATAATTTCTTATTGGCATTTCCCATTTATACGGCAAAAAAGCATACTTATCTCCGTACGACAGCAATAATCATACCATATCCACCTTGAAAAATCAAGAGACTTCAGTTGTGCGGGAACCAGGTAACTGTTGGGGTATGGGGGCCGGGAATGTTCTCGACAAATGCGGCGTTTGATGTGATAATGGCGGTATCGAGAGATAATGTCAAAGTGGAAAGGGAAAAAGGATGAAGAAGTTACTGTTCATTTCGGTGATTTTGATTGTCGCTGTGGCCTGTCAGTCCGTTTCGAGGCGGGCCGGTTCGGCCGAGTCGGGTAAGGAGGTCAAGGCGGCAGGTGTCGTGCCGCGGTTTCGGGAGTTGTTTAACGGCCGGGACCTGTCGGGATGGGTCAATGTCAATACTGCCGACGATACGTGGAGCGTGCGGGACGGCATATTGGTGTGCAGCGGGCATCCGATCGGGGTGATGCGCACGGACCGGCAGTACGAGAACTTCGTTCTGCAGATCGAATGGATGCACATGGAGGCGGGCGGCAATTCCGGCACTTTCCTGTGGAGCGAGGCGGTTCCGCCGAAGGGCAAACGCCTGACAAGGGGCGTTGAGGTTCAAATGCTCGAATTGGAGTGGGCGGTGCAGCACAACCAGACCGACGCGTATGTGCACGGCGAGCTGTTCGGCACGATGGGGCTAAAGACCGTTCCCGACAATCCGCGCGGCAGCCGGAGCAAATCGTGGGAAAAACGGTGCAAGGGCAAGGGGCAGTGGAACAAGTACACGGTGGTCGCCGTCGACGGCGTGATCAAGCTGTCGGTAAACGGCAAGTTCGTAAACGGCATCAGCAAATCCCAATGCAAGAAGGGCTACATCTGCCTGGAGAGCGAAGGCGCCGAAATCCACTTCCGCAACATACGCATTATGGAATTGCCGCCCGGCATCACAACGCCCGAAAACACCGCGGCCGTTGCCAGGTGAGGAACTGTAGATGGCGGTAAGCGTTTCTTATGAATGAGCAGATTGGACTGTGTTGCAGGGATGTGTTGACCGGGCGGCTTATCGGGCGGCTAAGGGACAGTCTGGCTGCGTCGAATGGCGATGTGGAGCGGCTCTGGCGCCTTGAGCTTGAAATAGATGACGTTTCTTTGCTTGATTGGCTCGCCGCGCAGGACAGCGGCGTCAAGATGTACTGGTCCGACCGAGCCGGCTCCT
This sequence comes from Planctomycetota bacterium, assembly GCA_021160785.1. Taxonomy (GTDB): domain Bacteria; phylum Planctomycetota; class Phycisphaerae; order Sedimentisphaerales; family Anaerohalosphaeraceae; genus B28-G16. The sequence goes on from JAGHBX010000183.1 coordinate 4,785, forward strand.
TCGCCGCCGCCGGTGTGGGGACGGCTGACATCGTAACGGACGACTCGCACGGCCGCCTTGCCGATGCCTTGGCGAGCATCGACGGCAGTATTGCCGCTGCAAACGGACGGGTTCGATACTATGGCGGGATTGCCTTTGACCCCGACAATGCGTGCGGCGAGTATTGGCCGGGTTACGGGCGGTATTGTTTTATGGTTCCGCAATTCGAGTTGCGTCGTCAGGATAGTAAGACAACTTTTGCGTGCAACATTCGCTGCAAGTCCGGAGAAACGCTCGAATCCGTTGAGGAGAGGTTGTCGGGTTTGACCGCAAAACTTGCGTTCCATGACGGCCGAACGCAATCGTCGCATGAACCGGCAAGACCCGTGATATTGGGTTGCCTCAATGTTCCGGACAAAACGACTTGGTGTGAAATGGTAAGCGGGGTGATAAATGATCTGCCCGAAAGGCACATCGACAAAATCGTCCTGGCTCGAAAGTCGATTCTTGAAATGTCATATACCGTGGATCCGATTTCGCTGCTTGCGGCCATAAGAAAAAACAGTGTCAACACTTATGATTTCTGCTTTCAGTTGAACGACAATGATGCGTTCATCGGCTGCAGCCCGGAATGCTTGTACCGCAGAAACGCAGGCGATATCTACAGCGAGGCGATCGCGGGCACGGTCCTGACGGGCGACACCGACGCGGAGCGACAGTATCACCAGGGAAAGCTCGTCGCCTCCGCCAAGGAACGCCAGGAGCACGATTACGTGTTTGACAGTGTCAAGTCGGACCTGGGCGGGATATGCAGACGTGTCGATGTGATCGAGGCGAGGGACATTCTGTCCCTGAGCTATGTCCAGCACTTCCGGAGCCGATTCGCCGGTGTGCTCAAAGACGATGTCAGCACCGCCGATATCATCGAAGCACTCCATCCCACCGCTGCGGTCAACGGTTCTCCCAGCCGGGCGGCGCTGGAGCAGATACGTACACAGGAGTTGTTCGGCCGCGGCTGGTATGCCGGACCCGTGGGATGGATCGGGCAGGATGCCTCGGAGTTTGCCGTCGGCATTCGCTCGGGCCGCATCCTGAACAATGAAATATCCCTGTTTGCAGGCGCAGGTATCGTCCGGGCGTCGGAGGCCCAATTAGAATGGAATGAGACCGAACACAAGCTGAGTCTCTTTCTGGATGTCATAAACCACCACTGACATGAAAGCTGAAAACCGATATAATCTAAATTCGGCCTGGGGCCGGCTGGTTGTCGAAGAACTCATCCGGTGCGGTGTGGACTACTTCTGCATCTCGCCGGGGTCGCGTTCGACACCGCTGGTTGTAGCGGTTGCGCAAAACAGCAGGGCAAAGAGTATTATCTGCTATGACGAACGGGGCTCTGCTTTTCATGCGCTCGGCTACGCACGCGCCGCCGGTAAACCGGCCGCCGTCATTACCACCTCCGGCACGGCCGCAGCCAATCTTTATCCGGCCGTCGTCGAGGCCTCCGTCGATAAGGCGCCGCTGCTTCTGCTGACCGCCGACAGACCCCCGGAACTGATCGATACCGGCGCAAACCAGGCGATGAATCAGGACGCACTTTTCGGTCGGTTCGTGCGGTGGCAGTTTGATCTTCCCACGCCCGCCGAAGATATCCCGCCGCAAATGGTGCTGACGACGATTGACCAGGCCGTCTACAGAAGTCGATACAACAATCCCGGCCCGGTTCATATCAACTGCCGATACCGCCAGCCGCTCGAACCGCAGGATCCGGCTGTTGATGAGGGCTATACCGCCGGCATACAACACTGGCGGCAAAATGAGCACCCTTTTACGTCATACGCCGCCCCTTGTGTAACTCCTGCGGGAGATTCTTTCAAATCGCTTTGTGCGATGATCGATAAGACCGACCGCGGCATGATCGTCGCCGGCAGGCTCGATAGCGATGAGCAGCGAACCGCCGTTTTGAAACTTGCAGGCAAACTGAACTGGACCGTGTATGCCGATGTCGCCAGCGGCCTGCGGTTTACCGACGCCGCGGCGCACATCATCCGCTATTTCGATCAGGATATGCTGTCGCCGGGCTTCAATGAGCAGGTCGCGCCGACGACGGTTCTGCATGTCGGCGGACGC
>JAGHBX010000378.1 GCA_021160785.1 Planctomycetota bacterium
ACGTTGTCGAAGTAGTTGAAGCTGAGCTTCTGGATGTGGCTGAAGAGGTCGGTTCGCATGTCGTACTCCATGCGGACGCCAAGGATGTGCCCCCACTTGACGCGGATGTAGGACAGGGACGCCGTAAGCGCGATCATGGCTAACATGACGATGAGGTATATCCAGACCGCCCGGGTGTCCTGGTTGGGCAGGTGGGTGTTGAGTATTGTTCGTGCAAACGCCGGTATGAAAAGCTTGCAGACCGAACCTGCGATCGCGGCGAACATGGTCGGGACCAAAAGCCGCATGTGGGGGCGGTAATATTTTATGAATCTCTTGAGCATAACAGGACTATATCAATTCGCAGGCAATAAAGCAAGGTGCGGCGATGAGGCCTGTTCTATAGTTGATTGGGATCGGCGGGCGGAGGAGTAATTACCGGCGCGGTGGTCGTCGGGGTTTCGGCGTCGGAGGGTTTTTCTTCGGGGGTGTCTTCGAGGAGGTCGTCGAGTTTCTTTTTCAGGTTGTCCGCCTTAAAGGAGCTGATTTCGTAGACCCAGCCGGTGTGCCGGTTGCGGAACTTCTCTGCCGCTTCGATTGCGACGAGTTTGGCTTCCTTTTCCTTGAGTTCTTCGTCGGATTCGGAGCCGTCACGTTTTACGGTTACGTTTTTATCGCCGGTGAATTCAGCGTCTGCCTCGATGAAGGTCTTGTTGTCCTTGGCGGCGATCTGGAAGGTGTAGACGGTTGAATCGGCGAGCGTGCAGGTGTAGGTCGAATCGAATTTGAGATCTTCGACTTTTGTGGCCTTCTGGACATCGATAAACTGCAGGTCGGTCAGGACTGTGAACACCTGTTTGTAATCGCTGCCCTTGAACTGTTTGCCTTCGCCGATGCCGCCTTCAAGCAGGATATCTTCGCTGTCGTCTTTCTTTGCCAGCGCGTAGCCGCCACCGGGGTACGTAACCTTCACACTCTTGATCTGGTCGGCTTCTGCGCTGGTGAGCCTTTTGTCGATGTAATCCAGGCCGGACATTCTCGGCCAGGGCGAACCGTCGATGAGATAGACCTTGTCCTCGCCCACGAGGCGCACATAGACGCCCTGCTTTTCGGGGTCGGACTCGGAGATGATTATGCCGCCGAAGCCTTCGATGGGTTTGGCGTCTTTGTTCAGGAACTTTACGATATAGCGTGCGTTGTCTTCGCTGACGCCAAGATCGGTGTGGTTTTTAGGATCGTCGGTAACCATGTCGACCGTCTTGATGTCAAGTATCTCGGCGACAAGACCGTTGATCTCGTTGACCAGGGCGGGATAGTTGTCCTTGTTGGTCACGACAAATTGGCCGTTCGCATCTTTGGTGATCTTCGTCTCTTCGTCTTTGGACTTGAGTATGACGGTGGCGATCCTGCCGGTGTCAAAGCCCTGGATCAGGTTGACATTCTTGTAGGAGAGCCCCGGCTTGCGAGTGCTCAACTGTGATGCGACGACAGCCAAAACAACCATTACAGCGGCGACAATAGCCAATATCGTAAGATTCTTATTGCTCATTATTGTACTCCGGGTTCGTTTCTCAGTTTATCAGGAATCGCTGGCATGACTTATATAATGCCGTTTCATTACGCTTCGCCGCACCCACAAGATGATCGCAATCAGCAGGATGATCGCCGGGCCCGGCAGCGTGCAGAGGTTTCGCAGGTTGGCGCCGAGCTTTTCGATGCGGCGAACTTTTTTCATTTTCACCTGGCGAAGCTTCTTCTGCAAATCGCGGATCGTGGATTCCACTTCCATCTTCTTGTTGAGTATTGCGGTTTCGATAATCGCGCCTTCTTTGCCCCTGGCCTTGGAGAGAATATCGGTAAGTTCCTTCTGGAAGCTGGCGATCTGGGCATTGATATTGGCTTCCTCCGCGGCGGTGGCTTCCTCCGCCTGGAGCTCGATGGCGTCGACGACCTTGAACGGACGCTTGAAGTTGCCGCGTGATCTTATCGAAAACAGGTTGCTCGATCCGGTCAGATCCTCGATGGCGTTGAGCATGAGGGCGGCGTTGTCTTCAACCACTGTGATCCCGAAAAACGTTTTTTGATAGGCGACCATATCGCTGATGAAGTCCACATCGGCAAAGACGATGACATCGCAATCGTCGGCGGCTTCGGTAAGACCGGTCAGAGTTTTGGTCTTTTTCTCTTTTTCATCGCCGGCGGCGGGCGGCTCGGCGGCGGATTCATCCGGAACCTCGACGCCGTCGGGGAAGCTCGATTTGAACTTGCCCGTGATGCGGTACGCCATGACGACGGGTTTGGTCCCCTCGGTGAACTTCTCTCTCAGTTTCGCATAGTCCGGACTCATCAGTTCGTAGGGGCTCGATACGTTCCACGTATTGCCGCGATCGGTTGTCATCAGGAGCGGGGTATACGCCAGGCCGCTGTCGGCGGCGCCGGCGGTCTTCTTCAAGACGCCGGGGAACATCACATTGACCTTGTTGAGTTCGGCGGTCATTGCAAGTTCGGTGTTGAAGGATTTGAAGTTCCGGTCGAGGGTCAAAATGGCGATGATTTTGCCGGGCCTTTCATTGGGACGCGACGATCCTGTCACGGCAAGAGCCAGATCGCTTGCAAAGGTATTTGCCGGCATCTCCAGGCCCCATGTGTTCAGGAGCTTGTCGAGGCTCGAGCTCGACGACGGCATCTGTCCGCCCCGCATCATCATCTGCATCTGCATGGGGTCGGGCTGGTCGATAACAGCGTGCGGATCGACGCAGATGATCGCCCGGCCGCCCTTGAGGATGTACTGATCGATCGCAAACTGCGTCTTTTCGGGCAGGTCTTTGGGGTGGATCACCAGCAGGATATCGGTGTCCTTGATTTCTTCGACTTCGGTATCGATCTGATTAACCTGGTAGGTCTGCTGCAGATGCCGCACGATGCCCCATGTGGGCTTGGGCTGCTTGCCCTGGGCCTGCATCATCTGCGCCATGTAGCCGGTGTCGCCCATCATAGACAGGGAGCTGATGATGCCGATCCGCCTCTTTTCGCGGGTGACGGCGGTGTCGATCAGGTAGCTGATGTCATACTCGACGAACTTTTCCCTGTCAGGCGAGAAGAAGTCAATCTTCTTTTCAACGCCAAACGGTGTCTCGAGCACCATACCGAAGAAGAAGTTCTTCTCTCCGGGCAGGGAAAACCTCTTGAGCCCGTGGCGTATCGCATCGACCTCGTCGTCGGAGAACGACTCGGGATCGATGACATCGAGAATGACATTGCCTTTGGCGGCGGTAACATATTCGTCCAGAAGCGCCTTTACGAAGACATAGTATTCATTGAAGTAACGTATCTGGTCGGGACCTTTCATGGCGGCGGTCTTGGAGTAATAGAGCTTTAGCTTTATCGGTTGATTGAGTCCGTCCAGGACGGCTTTTGTGCCGTCCGAAAGCGTGTACAGACCCTGGTCGGTGATGTCGGCCCGCATGGACTTGCCGATGTTCTGACAAATGCTTATCGCAGAGACCGTAATGACCGCAATGAGTGCGATTGCTGTTATTGCACGTATTAGTCTGTTCATCAGCTTGCCTTCCTTTCATTAAGGATAATGCTGCAGGCGATTGTCCAGCCAACAATCAGGATTACGAAATAAGCGATGTCCTTGAACTCGATGACGCCCTTGAGTATCGAGTCGAAGTGCGTTTGAAAGCTGAGGCTCTCGACGACTCTGAGCATTCCCGCCGGAAGCGTGCCGGCGAGGTAGTTGAGCGTGGTGGGCAACCCGGCGAACATCAATATAAAACAAGCCACGACGGCAAGAATTACGCTGATCACCTGGTTCTTCGACAGTGCCGAGAAAAACGAGCCGATAGCCAGGAAGCCCCCTGCCATAAGCAGGCTGCCGACATACCCTGTGATGATAAGGCCGATATCCGGATCGCCGAGATAGCAGACGGTTAGCGGCACAGGAAACGTCAGCAACAGTCCGATTGCCAGAAACGTCCACGCAGCCAGGAACTTGCCGATTACCGCCTGGGAGACTGTAATGGGCAGTGTAAAGAGAAGCTCAATAGAGCCGCTCTTTCGCTCTTCAGCCCAAAGCCGCATCCCTACCGCCGGCGCCATAAAGGCAAAAAGCAAGGGCAGGTTCTTGAAGAATATGCTCATGTCCGCCTGACGCATTTGATAGAAGCCCTTCTGGAAAGTCATGTATCCCGCCGCGAAAAGGAAGATCACGAGGAACACATACGCAACGGGCGTTGCGAAGTATCCTTTCAGTTCTCTTTTGAATACCGCTCGAAAGCCATTCATATTTTTTTACTCCTGCAATTACTACGGAATTTCAATTCACCGTCATTCTGGAATAAGGTCAGGCACTCTTCTTGGCTGCGGTGATCTTTCGGAAGACCTCATCGAGAGTGCAATTGTGTTCTTTTTTCAGATCGTCGGGGGTCGAATCGACGAGTATCTTTCCCCTTGCGATGATGATCGCCCTGTTGCAGACGAGTTCGACCTCCTCGAGGATGTGCGTCGAGATGATTATGCATTTGTCCTTGGCCATTTCATTGATGAGTAGTCGTACGTCGTGCTTCTGATTGGGGTCGAGACCGTCTGTCGGCTCGTCGAGGATGAGGACCTGCGGGTCGTGAATGAGCGCCTGGGCGAGTCCGACACGCCTGCGATAACCCTTTGAAAGTGTATCAATCGTCTGGTGATAGACCGAGTCGACCGAGCACAGCGGCACGATGCGGTCCAGTACTTTGTTGCGGGCCTGCCCCCTGATCTGTCGTGCATCGCAGACGAAGTTGAGGAATCCTCCGACCGTCATTTCATTGTAGGCAGGCGCGTTCTCGGCAAGGTAGCCGACGGACTTGCGGACGGCGATGGGGTCTTTGAGAATATCGTGGCCGCAAACCGTTGCCGTGCCGCTGTCTGGCGGGAGAAAACAGGCTAACATCTTCATTGCCGTGCTCTTGCCGGCGCCATTGGGGCCCAAAAAGCCCAACACATCGCCCTGGGCCACTTCGAAAGACACGTCGTCAACCGCCACGATAGGCCCGAATGTACGTCTTAACTGTTTGACACTTATCATAATCATCTCCAAAAAGCGAGGCTGGACCTTACCGGCATGACGCAGCCATAACGGTGATTTAAGCCGTACTATACGCCAAATTCAACTAAATGTTCACAATTTTTAATGATTCCAGCCCGGATGTCAACCCCAACGAACACAAGATTTATCTCACACGCTGCCGGCGACCTGCAAAAACCAAAACCCGAAGTTCGGTGTAAATACCTATTATTTAAGAGTTTAGAGCAAACTGGGGAACAAGGATTCGAACCTTGACTAAATGATTCAGAGTCATTCGTGCTACCGTTACACTATTCCCCAACAAACCTTCTAAGTCGGCGGTATCGCCGAATTCCTTTAGTTTCGCCGCTATATTCCACTGAGAATCGGGTAAAACTACCTGATTATCGCCGCCGTGTCCAGCACAAACCGTAAGAATTGGCGTTTTTACGGCCTTGCCGGGGACAATTACCCAGGCAAGTCCGATAATTTCCGAACAAGCCCGGGCTGCTCCCTGTAATTATAGTAGTGATATTGAGGAAGTGGTGTTTAATACCACATGCGCCCTCAGCCGGTAATTTTTGACTTGCGGCTGAGGGCTTTTTTTACCGGCGCAACTGAGCCGAGGCTTTTCGTAATCATGCCTTGTTACGTAAGCTTGCTTTCTATTTCTCTAAGGACCTTGATCGATTCTTCGGCGATTTTTTTGCCGCCGGGGGTAAAGTCAAACACCTCTAATGAGACCCATTTGTTGTAGCCTAAGTCCTTAAGCGTCTGGAAGGCTTTTACGTATTTTGTTGCCGCATCGCCGGTGCCGAGGTATGTGCCGTCCATTTCCATAACATGTACGTGCTGGATGAACTCGAAGTAGTTTGTAATGATCTCCTCGAAGGTCTCGGTCTCGTCGACGGTGTTATGGAAGTCGAACATTGTTTGTATCGCGGGGTGATCGATCTTTTCGACGAGTTCCATGGCTTCTGCGGTGGTATTGACGACATCGGTCTGCGTCTTGTCCAACGGCTCGATGAGCACCTGGACGCCGCGGCTCTGTGCATGGTCTGCGACAGCGGCAAGGCCGTCGGCAAAGTGCTTCTTGGCCTCGTCGATCGATATGCCCACCGTATTTCGCTGTTTGGGCGAACCGAAGATCATCGCCTTTCCGCCGAGATCGCCGCAGAAATCGATAAGTTCGTTGAGGTAGTCCACCGATTTGGCGCGAACGGCGTCGTCCGGCGTCGTAAAATGCAGACCCGTCGGCGGGGGCGCAAGCAGCCAGTGCAAACCTGCACATTTAAGGCCGTTGTCGGTCATGGCCTTGACCATCTCCTGCCGCTGCGTCGCAGTAATCTCAGCAACCCCATCCATGACGAGCGTAAACGGGGCAATCTCAATGCCCGTGTAGCCGGCGCCGACAACGATCTTGCACTGCTCGGCGAAGGGCAGGTCCTTCATGCTCTCATTGCACATCGCATAGTCGAATCCCGGCCATTTGCCCTCTACCAGCTTTGGGGCTTTTCGGCAACTCATCGTCAATCCTCCAATTGCGCCAACCGTCAATACGCCCCCGGAGGCCTTTAAAAATGATCTTCTGCTGTGCTTTGACATTACTGCTCCTTTCGTCTTAAGAAACATCGAAACCGCAAATCAGCCACCAAGCGTAGGGCAAAAACAGT
>JAGHBX010000531.1 GCA_021160785.1 Planctomycetota bacterium
AAAACAAAATCTGCAATTGTCAACAGAAAAAGGGTGTCTGACCCCTTTAATTAGAACCGATTGGCCTTGCCGATCAGCCGGTGTACGGGTTTGCCAAGGAGCTTTCCGCGCAGGTCCCAGAGGGCATTGTCCACGGAGCTTAGCGCCATGATCATCAGGCCGGTTTCGGTGTGCCGCTGCTTTTTGCCGCGAGTCCTCCCACAGATTCTTTTGCCGGTTAGAGGGTCAATGCCTTCGGCGTAAGCAGTGAGCGGGTGAGCGGGATACATCACGTTCCATAATGTCTCAAACTCCAGGCTGCGGTCGAGGGGGTCTTTTGCGATGAGAAGTTCGCCGAGCTTTGGGGCGAGCTTTTCAAGCCGTGCGTCCAGTCCCCAACCTAACGGTCCAAACCGTCCCACCGCCCCGGCGTCGCTTACAATTTCGAGATGGGCGGCGGTCTTTTTCGGCCCTTTCCAGGTAACGACTTCGATCTTTGTGATCTTTGCCTTCGGCGCCTGCGAGACAGCCCGAGCCCAGAGACGATTCGGTGAAGATGTCGCGATAGCGGTTGCCGAAGCCGCCTTGATGAAATTGCGTCTGCTTAACATACCAACTCCTTTTAGAACCAGGTTCGTTTGCGATTTTTTGATCTGGCGACGGCCTTTATGGCGATGTCGACGTCGGCTTTGACCTGGAAATCGAACATGCCCAGGCAAATGAAGTCGGCGCCGCTTGCGAATGCAAAATCGATTCCGTCCTTCGGCGGGATTGCTCCGGCGGCGAGGACCTTGAAGGCTATCCAGGGGACTTTGACGTCCTGCATGAAGTCGATTGTCTCCTGGTGGTCGTGGCAGAACATGTTGTCGTGGTATTCGCCGTGATTGGGGGACTCTTTTTCGAACATCTCCATAAAGCGTCTGTTGGCCTTGGGGTGGGCGGACCAGTATCGGTCATGATGCAGCGTCTTCATGTAGAAGTCGGGGACGAGGCCTTCTTTTTCGCAGAAGGCGATCGGTTCGAGGCGATGGGCGCAGATGCCGACGGGAATGTTGTACTTTTTCATAATCTCGAAGGCCTTGACGATGTTGTCCTTTTTGTTCTGATGGCACCAGATATCGCTTGCGCCTCCCCAGAGATAAGCCGCCGATGCGCCCAATTCCAGGTGCTCGACGAGCAGTCTTTCGTACTTGTCGATGTCGGTGGTGATTACGTCGGCGAGCCATTTCATCCTGCCGCCCCATTCGTCCCAGTATTTTGACAATCTGAAACGCTTGAAGTTGTGATTCTTCAGGACAATCGAATCGATGCCGTATTCCTCGCATCGCTTGAGCGTCATGAAGATTCGCTCTTCGGTGTTGTATTGGGTGGCAAGCGAGGTTACATAATCCAGATCGCGCGCGTGCATGTTCATGCTGATCAGATTGCTGCCGCTCATCAGACGCCCAAGGGTGAGATCGCCGATTTTGCCGACGGGCATTTCGGCGGCCTGTGCAGCCACCTTCGGGCTGCCGAGGTCCAGGCTCTTGAGTCTGGCGTAGTCGGCCTTGTCGGACTTTGTGACGAAAGTAGGGCCGGTTACGGCGTCGACGACTTTGTCATCCGCTCTTGCTCTTGAAAACGGATACAGCAACGAGCCGACAACCGGCAAAGCGGCCAGGCGGCCCAACAGTTGTCTGCGATTGAGGCCTCTGATGAATTTCACAGGACATCTCCAAATATATATAATGCCTGTTCAGTTGACAGTTGCCGTATAAGGTTATTTCCTGACCTCCACGTGCGCCAGTTTCTCGTAGTACTGGATGATTCCGCCGTGGTCGTCTGCGCCCTTGCCGATGGCTTTTAACGTCTGCATGATTCCCATCACGGCGCGGGACAACGGCATGGAGACGCCAAGTTCATGAGCGGTATCCAGTGCGTTGGCCAGGTCCTTGATGTGCAGTTCAATGCGGAATCCCGGTTTGAAGTTGCCTTGCAGAGCCAGGGGCATTTTGGCATCCAGGACCGTGCTGCCGGCGAGACCCCCGCGGATTGCCTGGTAGACTTTCTCCGGGTCCACACCCGACTTCGTGGCGAGCACCATCGCCTCCGACATGGCGGCGATGTTCAAAGCGACGATGATCTGATTCGCCAGCTTGGTGGTGTTGCCGCTGCCGATCTCGCCCACTCGCGTTACCGAATCGCCCATGACAGCGAGGATGTCTTTGACCTTGTCGAAGGCGTCCTGCGGTCCACCGACCATGATCGCAAGCGTGCCGTCAACCGCCTTGGGCTCTCCGCCGCTGACGGGGGCGTCCAGGACGACGACTCCCTTGTCTTTGGCTTTTTTGGAGACTTCTTTGCTGACAAGAGGTGCAATCGAACTCATATCGACAAGGATCGTGCCGGGTTTTGCGCCTTCGAGGACGCCGTCGCCGCCTAAGACCGCCTCCTTGACCTCGGGGGAGTTGGGCAGCATGGTAATGATGATCTCACTTGCCCGGGCCGCTTCGCTGCTGGATGATGCCGCTTGGGCGCCGGCGCCAGCGAGTTGGCTGACCTTCTCGGGGGCGATGTCATAGACGATAAGCGGGTAGCCTGCCTTTATGAGGTTCTTCGCCATGGGCTTGCCCATGATACCCAGACCAATAAAGCCTATCTTCTGCATTCTTGAATCCTTCCTCTGTATAG
>JAGHBX010000074.1 GCA_021160785.1 Planctomycetota bacterium
CCTTTACCAGCGATGCTTCGGCATCCCACAGAACCGGGTCAAAACCAATCGCGACACGGTACTCCTCCTCGGCCTGTCTCCACAGACCGGCGGCATGATATATACGCCCCAGTTCGTAATGCGCCTGCGGGCTCTCATACTTTTCGTCGATCTGACGACGCAGCACCTCTGTTCTCTGCTGGGCAGTCATGATCTCCGCCGGCGGGATTTGGCTCACCTCAGATTCGCCACAGCCAACGACCAGAAATGCTAAAACAACAGCCGACCCTATCAGCGTTATCTTATACGACATTTTCGATTCCTTTCCCAGCCCCTGTCGGGCCGCAATCATATCCGATTCCCTCTGCGAACTATTTTGCGCGCACCGTCAATTTTTGCAAGCTAAAAATATACCGCTCGCTCAATTTTCCTCCGCTGTCGGCAGGATGTCCCGGCATGCTGATTTTAGACATCCAGATTCTGTACCTCGAGGGCGTGTTCGCGGATAAAGTTTCTTCGTTTTTCCACATCATCGCCCATCAGGATACTGAACAAACGGTCTGCTTCGCCGGCGTCCTCGAGCTTAACCTGCAAGAGCGTCCGCTTTCCGGGATCCATCGTCGTGCTCCACAGTTGATCGGAATTCATCTCGCCCAGGCCTTTGAACCGCTTGATTTCGATGCCCTGTCCGCCGAATTGCCTTACCGCGTTGGCTATTCCTCCCAGCGAGGCTACCTGATGAGATTCCTGGCCGCTGCGAACATCAAACTTCGTCGGCAAAGCCTCGCCCGACACCGCACGAGCAGTTCGAAGCAAATAGTCACGTATTTCAAGGCCGTATTCGGTCTTGAGCCGCTCGTTGATCTCATTGAGCCGGATCACTTCATGCAACTCCTCAGCAACGATCCGATCCTTCGTATCGCCGAAATTCTCGTCTTCGATCAACTGGTCTTCAAACTCCTTCAGCCGCTTCTCGTAGGCATCCTTGTGGTAGTAAAAATCACTTTCGTTATCCGCCCGCACGTGATAGACGGGCAGTTGGCTGCCGTCATAGTAATTCTCGACAAAGGTGCGAAAAATAATCCCGCGCCTCTGGAGCACATTCATGCTGCGCTCCATGTCATTGAGCATTTTGACAAGCGCTTCGAGCTTGGCGCCGCTGAATTCAACATCGGCTTTCTTTTTCTCGTGAACCACCAGCACCGTCCCCTCGAGCCCGCGCCGCTCCATCCGCTTGCGCATCTGCGACTCGTTGAGCATATACTCCGACTTCTTGCTGCCCTTGGCCCGAATCTCATAAAGTGGCGGCTGGGCAATATATATCATATCGCGATAGAATAATTCCGGCATCTGCCTGAAGAAAAACGTCAGCAGAAGCGTACGAATGTGGGCACCGTCCACGTCGGCATCGGTCATCAGCACGATCTTGCCGTAGCGACACCTGGTGATGTCAAACTCATCGGCGCCGATACCCGTCCCCAGCGCGCTGATAATCGTACGAATTTCCTCGTGACCCAACATCCTCTCCAGCCTGGCTTTTTCGACGTTGAGTATTTTGCCTTTCAGGGGCAGTATCGCCTGCAGTTTGCGATCGCGACCCGCCTTAGCCGAACCGCCCGCCGAATCGCCCTCGACAATGAATATCTCCGTCGAAATTTTATCCTTGCTCGAACAGTCCCAGAGCTTGCCCGGCAGATTCGCCCCGCCCAAAGCGCCTTTTCGACGAGTAAGTTCGCGGGCTTTTCGCGCCGCCTCACGCGCCGCGGCCGCCTGAATCGCCTTGTTGAGAATCCGCTTGGAAACAGCCGGGTTTTCCTCGAGGAAAATCGCCAACTGCTCGTTCACCATCGTCTCGACATAACTGCCCACCTCCGGGTTCGACAGCCGCACTTTGGTCTGTGCCTCGAAATGGGGCTCTGCAACTTTCGCCGATATCACGGCCGTAAGCCCCTCTCGCAGGTCCTCGCCCGTCGTCGGCGTCCCGCCCTTTAGCATATTCTTACTGCGGGCATAAGCATTCATCGTGCGCGTAAGCGCTGTCTTGAACCCAGATAAGTGCGTGCCGCCGTCGATATTGCGAATGTTGTTTGCAAAGGCTAATATATTTTCCGTATAGCTGTCGTTGTACTGCATGGCGATCTCACAAGCCAATCCGCCGACGTCGCCCGCTTTCGAAAAGGATATAACCTCCGACAGCGCCGTCTTGCCCTCGTTGAGGTACTCGACAAACGCCTTCAGCCCGTTTTCGTAATGGAACGTTTCCTTCTTCTTGATGCGGTCGTCCTGGAAGGTGATATTCACGCCCGCATTCAAATACGCCATCTCCCGGATCCGCTTGACAAGCGTGTCGTGATTGAATTCAATCTCAGTGAACACCTCTTCGTCGGGCAGAAAAGTTATCTTCGTCCCCTGCTTGCTCGTTTCCCCGATTTCGCGCACAGGCCCTTTCGCTTCGCCGCGCCGGCACTCAAAATGATAATGCCTGTTCTCGCGATAGACATCCGCCTCGAGCCACTCGCTCAGGGCGTTTACAACGCTGACGCCCACACCGTGGAGACCGCCGGAAACCTTGTACGCCTTGTTGTCGAACTTGCCGCCGGCATGAAGCGTTGTAAGCACGACCTCGAGGGCGCTCTTGCCCGCCTCTGCGTGTATCCCGACCGGTATGCCCACGCCGTTATCCTCGACAGAACAGCTTCCGTCCGGATGAATATGCACGGTAATCTGGTCGCATCGCCCCGCCAGCGCCTCGTCGATGGAATTGTCCAGCACCTCGTAAACCAGATGATGCAGCCCGCCCTCCTGCCGGTTGCCGATATACATATCAGGCCGTTTGCGCACCGCCTCCAGCCCCTCCAGGATCTTGATGTTACTCGCATCGTATGTATGATCTGTCATATCAATTCTTCCATCGTTACAATCGGCTGCTTCCTGGGACGCAATGCGATCCGCCTGACGCCCGCCGACCTGCAAAGCCTCTGTAGTTGACCGGAAAGCTCCGAACTGAGCAATTGAAATTCGTGCATGTACGGGCCCGGATCGACCTCCACCTGCACAACCCCGCCGCTTATACCTGCAATACCACTATGCTCGTATAGTTCCTCAGGCAACAATTCACGCCACACATCGACCACCGAGGCGTTCTTTCTAAGTTGCCCAAGCCTCCCTTTTATATACGTATCGACATTGTCTCCGAGCAGTGGTGTTCCCCGATACGCCGGGCGTTTTTGCCCACAGACGCGCTGCAAGAATATGTCCTCGTCCGTACGCTCCGTCGCCATCTCGCCTCAGCCTCCGCTTGCTTTGATTCTATCGGACTTTTCACCCCGACTCTATAGATTGACCGGCATTACAATGTAAACAAAATTATTCCCGCTCTTGATCAGGCCCGGCCTGTCCGCGTCGCCCAGGTGAAGCTCGAAATCATCGGCCTTTATCGCCCGCAAAACATCCATCAAAAATTGCGGATTAAAACCTATCTCCATCGGTGCATCGCTGTATTCGACCGCCATGTCCACCTGTGCATCGCCCGTCTCCGGCGCGCGGCTTGAAAAGGTCAGTTCGTTGGCGCCCAATTTAAGCTTGACGCCCTTGCTGTCTTCGGTCGCCAGTAACGCCGCACGGCGAACCGCGCTCAAGACGGCATCGGTATTTAAGACCAGTTTCTTCGTATAGTCGCTCGGAATAATGTCCTCATACTTGGGGAAGTTGCCCTCGACAAGATTCGAACTTATCACCACGTCGGCACACATCAGCGCGACCTGATTGTCCACGAAACGAACGCCAACCATCGCATCGGCTTCGCCGCCGACGCGGTCGAGGAGCGACATCATCTTCGCCGGTACTATAACGCGCCCCTCCGGCAGTTTGCCCTTGGCCGATGTCCCCAGATTAACAATGCTTTTAGCCAGGCGGCGTCCGTCCGTCGCCACGAGCGTCAACTTCTTCCCGTTTACTTCCCACAGTATTCCGTTCAAGGCGTAGCGGGTGCTCTCTCTGGCGGCGGCGAAGACACATTGCTCAATGCCCTCCTGGAGTTTGGCAAGGCTCATCTCAAAATCAGCTTCCGCCTCGAACCCCGCGACGGCGGGAAACTGGCCGGCATCGTGACCGTAAATCGTAAAATGGCTATCGGCACCTTTGATATGAACCGCCGCCTCGGAAGCCTCAAACACCACAACTTCGTCTATGGTCTCACGAATGATGGAACCTACTTTGTCGGCAGGCACTACAATGTCGCCGGGCTGTTCGATCTCGACCTGGCTGACTCTGCATGTAATACCAACCTCGAGATCCGTCCCGCAGAGTTTGACAACATCGTCCTGGGCTGTGATGCGTATACATTGCAGGATCGGCTTGGGGGTACGGCTGGGCACAATGCTGGTAACCAGGACCAAAGCCTCCTGCAACGCCGCAGTGTTAAATTTTACTTTCATAACTTCCCCTGTCTAAAACACGCTCCCTGCAATATTCGCGAACCGCCATCGGGCATGGCCCAACTGTAACCC
>JAGHBX010000414.1 GCA_021160785.1 Planctomycetota bacterium
TTGCAAGCATGCTCCCATTGTTTCGTGTTGCCCGAAATATGAACTGGGACAGGACAGCGTTGTATTCGGAGTTGAGGATCGAATTTATATTTGTCCGGCCAATCTGACTCAAATACAAATCTAAGAAGCTTTTCAGGATTAACACTGTTATTTTTCCAAAATAAATCTATGGCCTTTTCGAATGCATCCATGACAACCCGTTGGCCGGGAGGACTAATGCCTAATTCTTTGGCCATTTCTCTGGTAGGACTTTTTTCATCTTCTTCCAGGAACTTGTCTCTTAACCAATCATCAACAAAATCAAGTGGCATCCATTCCGGGATATCTTCAGGTAAATCATCTGATCGCCAAGTCAAAACCCTGTTTTCCAAGGCAGTTGCTGAAAAAGTTTGATCTGAACAGGGAATAATGAGCAGTGTTTTTATTTTCTTCAGGATATGTTTATACTCCTCTCTGTAACTTGGCGTTGCTTCCAACCACTTTGCCAGCCATTGCCAACAAGACCATAACCATTCCCTATCTGATATTTTAGATTCTGCGTGTTCACTGATAATCTCCAGTATGTCATCGTTATCTAATATCATGCAACCCAGTCTCTTTAGAGCATCTCTGGCATATTCATCATTATCGAAAGATTTGTGCAGAAGCTGACTTTCCTTACCAGCCCCGGCTAGGATAGCCCTTGCTGCCGACGGATTAACTACATTGTCTTCAAATAGATAAGCATGCTCAATATCGAGTTTTGCCTCGCCTGTATGGTCGGGTAAACGAAGGTACTTTTTAGCGGTAGTGGTAATTTTCAGCCAGATAGCATTCGCAGAAGCATTGCTATCCAAGACATCCTGTGAGACAGGACATAGGAGCCGGACAAATATATTGGGATGCTCAGCATCATAGGTGCTTTGTACAAATTCAATCACACATTCAGCCAGCTTTTCAGCAACCCAGGAATTGAAAGGCGTATCTTCGATTGAAAGCAAAGCAGTCCGGTCACTTTTTACAAGGAATTCCCCATGAAGGACCATGCCTACAGGAGATAATTCATTTGTAGGGTAGAACACATGAATTTTTGGTGAATCCTGAATATTAACAGGCAATCCATCCGGGTCAATAGGCGTTGCAACAAGGAAACCCACCCTCTTAACACGCTCGGCATCAGAAGGGTCAAGCTGGTGGAGTAGTTCTTGTGGAGGTTTAAAAAACCGATGATAAACTTTCCATTTAGCAGAAGCGTTCCCATTTCGAGAATCTTCCAATATCCACGTGTCACCTTCTCTTCCGGTAGGAATTGCTACTTTGAAATTGAGGCCATCGGAGCTAACTTGTAAAGTCCGGAGATACTTAAAAGGCAAAATAGCATACGGTGGCCAGCTTTCTAAATGCTTTATAGCTGAATCCTTTGCTCGCTCGGTACGGAAAAGAAGTTTAATAACAGTTGAATAGTCATGTAATTCTCTCAGTACGGGGTCTTGTTCTTCTGCCTCTTGCCGTGAAACAAAGAAGGGTATCCATTCATAGGGAATCCTTGTTTCATAGGATAAGCCATTCTCATCAAACCATTGTTCGACTTTTTCTTGTGAAAATTCCACACCGTTATCATTGTCGGTAAATATTTGAGGGTTAGCACTGATTTCATATACAGCCTTAAAGCCAACCCCTTTTCGTCCAATGGTTCCCGCTGTCTTATCTGAATAATCTGTCCCACTTATTGACTCTACAGCTTCCGGAGAAAATCCAATTTTTGAATTGTCCGCAATGTAAACCGCTTCTGATGTAACATGGATTTCAAGCGTATTTGCTTGTGCATCCTCTGCATTCTGTATTACCTCGAAAAGCCATCGTCCCGTGTGGTCACTAATTGTCTTACGGGCTGCTTGTGCATCCCGGGCAATTCTTTTGGGCTGTTCCTTATAGACCAGAGCCTGACTGTTTCTGAATTGCTCAATCGCATCTTTCAAATTACTCATATAACCCCTTATGAATTCAGGAATTACTTTATGCCGCAGAACCAGAGTGTGGTACTTGGGCACAAAGTTATTATGTTAAATTTTATATGCGAACATTTTAATGCAAAACCGGCTTGAACTCAACTTTTACATCCAGCCATTCCTACCCCGAATTTTATCGAAATAGGCGACACAAGGACTTTGCAGTCTGGCTTACACGCATGAATTGCAGAATGTCTGCGTAGGCCATTTAACCCCGCCTGTTCACATTCCTGGGTTTGCCCATAGGGCAAGTTTATGTTCACAAAAACTTATCAAAACCCGGCTGGCCTGAAATGACCGGGCGGGTTGCCGCTGCTGAGGCTCACAGGTATATGGCTTAGGCGAAATTACAGCCAAGTGCCGCAAAGTCTTTTCCAGCCCCGGCTATGAGCAAACTGTTCGCACAGCATATCTACGCAAGAATACCCGTGTCTTACGTTCTAAATTTAATCTGAAACCCATTTTGAAAGGAGTGTGAAATGCAAAATCATAGTGACATGAGAATACCTGTTTTTCTCCAGTTCGTTTATCCCATTGTGCTCAGGCAGATACGTGAAGTTCTCAGGGAATCAGGCTTTGCCTTCCGTGAAGCAGGCCAGGGCCTGGAACACTGCTTCTGGATAAAGCAAGGCGAAAAGGAAATCCAGTTCCTGCTTCGCAACCTGCTGCTTGAGATAGCAACCGTTGACCGTGACGAACAGCCTTTGCGGTTCGATACGAGGTTGGGCGACATGCATTACACGGCGGCTAAAAGTGCCAAGCTGGTGGTAAGCAAGCTGCGGATACTTTCCTCGCTTCTCGAACAGGATGACATCGAAAAAGCAATCGACTCGATAGCAGACAAATCAGGCAACTACGAAAGGGTCCGTATATGGCGTCTGGATTCTGAAAAACAAAAAAGCAATGTTGAAAACCGGAGGCAATCATGAAACTTCTAACCAAAGAAATCACAAACAAACTCCCCGCCCTGTATTCACAGGACGGCAAGGGTGGCGAAACTATCGCTTATGTGAAGTACTTCACGCCGGACAGTTCGTGGACATGGTACGGCTGTGAATATGACGGCGAGGATATCTTCTTCGGCCTTGTTGACGGCCACGAGAAAGAGCTTGGGTACTTCAGTTTATCCGAGCTTCAATCGCTTCGCGGGCCTTTGGGTTTGCCGGTCGAGCGTGACCTATGGTGGAAACCGAAAACGCTCGGAGAGATTGCACCGGAGCTATTCGCAAAGGAGACCGGAAAATGAGCAGTAAAGATTACAGGATAGAACCGCCGTCCGGTGACAATGGGCCGGAGCCATTGTTCCGCGTGGTATATGTCATTGATGTGAATGCATCGGGCAAGAGAAAAGCAGCCGAAATCGCCTGGCAGATGATGCGGGCCGAGGATGCTTTTGCCCCTGTTCTTGTCGTGCTGGACAGCAAAGGCAAGCAGGCAACGTTCGACCTGTCCGATTGCCTTGAATTCGACAAGGTCACCACCGGCTTTGTTGTGCAAAAATACCGCAAGGGACGCAGGGGTAAATTCAAGTGTGTTCACCAGAAATTTATTGCAGGCGATGATGTGCAGTTTGAAAACAATAAGGGCCAGCCGGTAGAACCACCCCAGCACGAATACCAGCCGTTTAACATGCTGTTAATCAGCACGCAGGAAATCATCGACCGGCTGGGCGATGTACTCACCGGCATTGATGTCGGGGGCGAGCAGTCAAGGCAGTTTGCCAATGAAATCCGGATACTGGAGAGACTCCTGGGAAAGCTTGGCTGGCAATAGCGCCGGTTAGAAAGTCCTGACGACAATCCCATTCAATCAAAACATCCACACTAACAATTCAACACAAGTCTTCGACTTGGAAAGGAGGTATAAGATGCCTAACTGGTGTGAAAACAGAGTAGATATTTGCGGCAATCCTGAAGATATAAAGAAGTTTATGGATTTGGCAGGCAGGAAGTTTGACTTTCAAAAGATTTTTCCTATGCCGAAAGAATTGCAGGATACAACATCTCCGGTCCGTACCAAAGGTGCGCATGCAAATATGACTCCTGAAAGACAAAAACAGTTACTTGACAAATATGGTTTTGACAACTGGTACGATTGGGCGTTGTCAAACTGGGGGACGAAATGGCACGCCCAACATGTAAAACTTGTTGTAAAGAAAAAGGATTATTGCCGGTTTATATTTATGACAGCCTGGTCACCTCCGGAAGGCATTTACAGAAAGATAAGAGAATTATTTCCGGATTTAAGTATCAGCTGGTTTTACGATGAGCCGGGTATGCAGTTTGCCGGCTATTTAGAATAATTTCACAGAAAGCGAGGTACACAAATGGATAAAATCGAATTTAGAACAGCGGACGGCACAAAGTGCCAGGGCTATTTGTTCAAATGGCAGAGTCTGTCTTTTGGTCTTACTAAAAATCACACAAATTCTTCCAGCGGCTGGAGCGTTTTCGAGCTTCAGACCGGCTGCTCGGTCACGAATAAGCGAGCGTCAACAAGGAACGAAGCTATCAATGAGGCTACAGAACTGCTTGACAGTAAAGGTGCCGCTGCCGTTAGAAAAAGGCTCAGGGAAATCTTTGCCGAACGCGGTAACACAAAAACGGCAGGATAAAGACCGCACACTGCACAGCATCGGATAATATGCTAAAGACCTTGTGTGGACGGATAAAAAA
>JAGHBX010000323.1 GCA_021160785.1 Planctomycetota bacterium
AGCTTGCCCCCGGCGTCCTCGGCGGCGCCGGTGTAATGCCAGTCGCCGTCCCAAATCTCTACCCACGAATGATTTCCGCCCTTGTCGGCCCACCGCGGCGTGCCGGCAAACCGCGCGGGCACGCCGACGGCCCGGCAGGCGTCGATCAACAGCACCGACAGCCCCGTACACGATGCCATGCCCGCCTCGATCGTTTCGTAAGGGCTTTGATCGGCCTTGGGTCGCGCGCGAGAGAAGCGGACATGCAGCATGTCAAAGATCTTCTGATTGAGTATCACTGCGGCTTCGGCGGGCGAATTGGCGTCGGCCACGAGCGGTTTGAATCGTTTGTAGAAATCCTCACGCCAGTCGTCGCGTCGCTCGTTGATACTGGCGTAGGGGAGCACATCATTGAGAAAAATCTCTTTCGGGATGCGGTCTTTCCATGGGGACTCCTTCAATGCGCGGCAGGCGAATTGAACATTGTTCAAAAGGAATTCCGCCGAAAGACTCTTCAAGTCACGGTCGGGCATGTTCGCGACGAGGAACCTGACGCCTTCTTTCCGGTCATCCGGGGCCTCGTCGAGAGCCTTGCGAAGCTCAACCGCGTTGTCGCCGGCCCGGACAAGGGCTGAGGCGACCAGTTTGGGCAGGTCGTCGGCGCCGAACACGCCGGCGCCGCTTAGTGCGACGATAACAAAAGCGATCATCAAGTGTCGAGGTTTCATGCCAGGCGATCCTCTAAAGCGACATTTCTCATGTGAGTTCATAAACAGTACTCCTGCACGCTGCGGGACATATTCCGCTGCGGGCTCTATGATAACACAATATGCGGTTCGATTTCACTGGGATTTCCTGAAATAATCTTTTTGAAACCAGCATCTCGCCGGACCGCTGGGTCGTGCAGAAAGGATTTGATACCGGGGTTCATTTCGTTTATAATAAATGATTTCATGATTTTGGGAGATGAGTTTGCGTCCGATCAGTAAGAAAAGACAGCGTGCCGAGGACGAACCGCATGAACATTCAGTGAGACGCGGTCGGCGGGGGCGGCTGCATTTTGAGAATATGCCGTGGCTTGAAAAGCTGTTTCAGTTTTTTCTTGGCACGCTGCATATCAGGCGGGCAGGCGTCAGGAATGCTCTGGATATTAAAGTCGAGAGCGCCGAGTTTGAATTTGACAACCTGCCGGCGGGCTTTGACGGCGTCCGCATGCTGTTAGTGACGGATACGCATTTCGGCGAGTCCGCCACGCTTGGCGAAAGGATTCTCAAATTGTCGGAGACCCTTGAATATGATTTCTGCATTTTAGGGGGCGATTACAGTTTCAGCTACCGACAGGAGAGCCCAATGGCGTATCTGCGAATGAAGGAGCTTGCCCAAGGGCTTGTCGGGCGAGGCCGTGTTTTGGGCGTATTGGGCAATCATGACTTGTATCGGATGGGCGAAGTGCTTGCCGACTGCGGTGTCGAAATGCTGATCAATGACAACGTGCGGATCGAAAGAAACGGCGACAGCGTGTACCTTGTGGGGCTGGATGACTGCCATTACTACGGTGCCGACGATATCGCCTTGGCCCAGCGCGGTATTTGCGACGGGGCGTTCAAAGTGATGGTCAGCCATTCGCCGGAGGCGTACGATCAGGCCGCCCGGGCGGGATGCTCGCTTTACTTAGCCGGGCACACTCACGGGGGCCAGGTCTGTCTTCCCGGCGGCGTCGCCGTGGTCACATGCGCCACGGTCCCGCGCAAGATAGTAAAGGGCAAGTGGCGACACGGAAAAATGGCAGGCTACACATCCCGAGGAGTTGGCGCCAGCGGCGTGCCGGTAAGATTCTTCTGCCCGCCTGAGATGACCGTCATCACATTGCGCAAAGCTTGAGAGGGCGACCATATATGGTCGTCCCTACGGCTGTATGTACATCGCGCGGAAGGTCTTTTTTTGTGGGTCTACGAGGTGCTTGTTGAGGCATGTGCGGTTGTCGATAAGTTCGCCGGGCAGGCATTCGGAGGGGTGTGATATTCGCACGCGCAGGCTTCCATCGTCGCTGAGGATGAGCAGCCTGTCGGAATTGCGCACGGGCATGAGCGCCTCGGGTGTAAAGTTAGCTGCGACGATTTTACGTACCAGTTTGGGCTGGTCTTTTCTATTGCCGGACCAGCGGTACAGGGCGAAGGCGTCCGCTCCGTCGCCAGGGCCTGCAACGAAGAAGAACGCGCTGTGGCGCGGCGAATACTCCATGCTGCGGAGGCCCAGACCGCCCAGGTCCCACAGAATCGGCTCGCCGAAAGCGCCCCGTGCGCCTTTCTCGACAACCGACGGGGCGTTTGTCAGCCCAACGACAAGAGCATACTGCTTCCTGACGAACGGACCAAACGGACGGGGATTGCGAAAGCCGATGTAGAGCGTCTTGCCGTCGGGCGCCGCCGCCAATGCTTCGATGTTTAATCCCTGCTTCTTGGGAGCGAGTTTTTCGCGGTCCTTTTTCTTGAGCCCGGGCTCATCCAGGCGGGTGGCGTCGTCGAGACCCACGGTCTTTGCCCAGGGTGTCCTGAGCATTTGCCGCAGAAGGTCCGAACAGGGTACACCGACCGGCGCGATTGCGATGGCTTTCGGCGGACGGGTGAGAGTTGTTGCGAAGAAACGATACCGGCTCGGGCGGAGTTTGCCGTCCTTGTTTCGACCGTGCGAGGTGATCCAGTAAATACGGTCGCCCACCATGGCGGCGGCTTCGATATCCGCTTCGGGATGGTCCGGTTCAACGGCGAGAAAGGACGACATATCGTATGAAGAAAGCGGTCGGTCCGGCTTGAGTGTGCTGTAGACTCTGAGCGCGTTGTTTTCGTCGGCGGCCAGGACAAAGGTGTCGTCGGTGATAAAGGCAGCCCCCGAAGCGTCGCTTGTTCCGTGATATGTTATGATTTTGGCGGCGGTCGGTGCGCCTTCCTGAGAATCAACGGCGCAGGAGGCTGGCAGAAAAGCGAGCAAAGTCAATAATAATCTCATGAGCGGGTCCTTCGAGTCATCGTGAAAGCTCCCTCAACAGGGATTGTCGGTCAATTCTTCATGAGTTCCAGCATCGCCTCACCCGCCGCATGACCGATGCGAGTGTACCAGATCGCACTGCCATAGTAGTGGTACGGCCGGTCCGAGCCGGTCAGCTTCCACTGCTCGAGGTTCTGCTTCCATGTGGGAAACAACTTTTCGGCGGCCTTATCGACCAGCAGGTCCGTGCGGAACGCCTTGACGTTGCCTTTGAACTGGGGCACGTCGTTCATCGCCATCTGGGCCTGTCGCACCGTCAGACTGGTTCCGCTGGCTGGTCTGGAGCCGTTATTGCCGATTGCGGCGATCACAAATGGCAGTTTCGGCGAGTTTAAGTCCTTGCGTACGTCGTTGATGAGGTACTTCATATTGGATTCATACTCGGTTGGAGCGAAATCGCCGAACTTGTCGTTGAAACCCTGGAACCAGAAGAACCCTGCTATTTGCAGTTTCTTGCCCTTTAGCGCGGGGAACATCGTCTCGTAGTCGTCGAGAACCTCCTTCACTTCGGACATCATATTGCGATACGACGAACCGAAGGGCGCCTTGATGTCTTTCATCGTTGGCAGCGGCTCGTTGCGGCTGTTCTTTTCGTTGCTTCTCTTGACGTTCTTCTGAGCCTTTTCGAGCAGGCCCTGGAGTGCCTCTTCGCTGGGCAAGCCGGCTGACGGCGAACGGAACAGCTTGAACAGCGAGTGGCCGCCCCATGCCGCCTTGATCAGAATCACCGGCTCCTTAAAGTGTTCGCCCAGCATGTACCCAAACTCCAGTTCCGAACCGGTGCGGCCGGGCGAGCCGTAGCCGATTGTCAGCGGGCCCTTGCGCCCGAGGAACTTGATGAACACGTCGTCGCGGACCGCCCACTTGTCGCCGTCGCGCAGGTGCGCGAAGAGATCCCTGGTCTTCGGGTCTGTCGCCTGGTGGTCCAAAAGTGGGTTCTGGGCCTTGCCCTCCATGTTGGATTGGCCTGCGAGGATGAACACCTTGACGGTATCGGTGGCCGCCCGGACCTGATTGGCGGTGCCCGACAGGGCGACCATCGCCAGAACAACACCAAGCAACGCAATTCTGCGATCTGAAATCATGACTGTCTCCTGAAAAAAAACTTGCGCAAAGAACGAATTCTTCACGCCACATATGAAAATTCAGTTCATTTGCCCCCGTTTATCTGAAAAACGAGCTAAAAAACAGTATACCATGTTATCGCCGAAATGTCAGTCAATTTTTAGGCTGATGCTGCAGGTATCGCTTGACATGGTGAGCGGATCGGGCATAATAGCCGGTATGGTGAGCTCTTAGCCCACCAGCAAGCTCATACCCGACAGCCATGACCCTTAGCCGGTAACTGCCGGGCGAACGGAATATGGATACATAAAAAGGAGTTGACCATGAAGAGGGAGTTTATTGTTTCGTTAGTGCTGGCTTGTCTTGTCTTTATGGTGGGTTGCCGTACGCCCCAGAAGCCGAAAGTTCATACGCTTGACTACAGCCGTCCGCTGCCGCCGGGAGAGGTTGCCCTGCGGAAGATCACGGACCCTGCAATGATACCGGATTTCACGGAGGCCTGTTACGATGTGGCAAATCTTCGCGAGTCGGTGGGACACAGCCTCAACTACCTCGCCAAGCCGTCGAGTAAGCGGTTCTTTCCGTATGCCGGGGTTACTCACGACCAGGCTGTCGCCAGCCTGCAGGCGTTCGGCGATATGTTAGACTCGGGCTTGACGGGCAGGGCACTGGCCTTGGCGATACGGTCGAAATTCGATGTGTATATTTCGGTCGGCTGCGACAACAGGGGAACGGTTCTGTTTACCGGCTATTATACGCCGATCTTCGACGGTTCACTGGAGCAGACGGGGGCGTATCGATATCCGCTCTACAAACAGCCCGACGACCTGGTCAAGGGCGAAGACGGCGTGATACTCGGACGAGCCGGACCCGGCGGGACGTACACGAAGTATCCTTCGCGCGGCGAGCTTGCCGTTTCCGGCGAACTCGTCGGCAGTGAACTGGTCTGGCTTGGCGACCCGTTCGAGGTCTATGTCGCCCATGTCCAGGGCTCGGCGAAGATCAGGTTGCCCGACGGCCAACTCATCACCGCAGGCTACGCCGCCAACAACGGGCATGAGTACAGGAGTATCGGCCAGGAACTGATCGCAGACGGCAAGGTGCCCGCCGACGGGCTGAGCCTTACGGCGATGATCGATTATTTCAAAGCGCACCCCGGCGAAGCCGACCCCTATATCCAGCGCAATCCGCGATTTGTCTTTTTCCAGATGAGCGAAGGCGCCCCCCGCGGCAGCCTGAACGAACCGGTGACGGCGATGAGAACGATCGCGACCGACAAAGCAATCTACCCGAGGGCGTGCCTTGCGTTTTTGGCCACAAACCTTCCCGGCATGAGCGGCCGGATGGCCGTCGACCGCAAATTCAGCGGCTTCGTTCTGGACCAGGACACCGGCGGGGCGATCCGGGCCCCGGGCAGATGCGACGTATACATGGGAATAGGCGACGACGCCGGCCGAAGAGCAGGACAAACCTACGACGAAGGCAAGCTATACTACCTGTTCCTAAAACCAACAGCCCTAACCGGCACACCATGGGACGCCTGAGGTCGTAGGGCGGGGCTTGCCCCGCCGTTAGGTAGGTGTGAAAACTGGCGATTCCGGTGGGGTAAACCCCACCCTGCGAGTAGCCCTTGGTACGGTTAACGGCTGAGACCAATAAAGTACATGATCCCTCCTGCGGTGAGGCCTTGAGCGTGGAGAAGGGGGGTTTAATTCGATTGTATCCATTTTACAGAATACG
>JAGHBX010000654.1 GCA_021160785.1 Planctomycetota bacterium
GACCCAGACCGAGCGGAAGCGCAAGAAGCTCAACAGAAAGGAAGTTGAAGAAATTGAGGTGCTCTCGTGATTGTTTCGGCTCTGAGGTGGGTGGGGGGCATTGACGGTTACCTGGAGATAGTTGACCAGCGCAGATTGCCCGGCGAATTCGTGAAACTGCAGTGCCGGACGGTTGAGCAGGTCTTTGACGCGATAAAAACACTGGCGGTTCGGGGCGCACCGGCCCTGGGTGTGGCTGCGGCTTACGGGCTGGTTCTCGCGCTGCAGGAGCTCACCGGCGACGTAGGTGTTGAGAGGGCTTTGCAGCAGTGTGCCCGGGCGTGTGACTATCTGGCGTCGTCGAGGCCGACAGCGGTGAACCTCTTCCGCGCGCTGGACAGGGTCAAGAGCGAGGCTGAGCGTTTTGCAGCGGCGAACAACAATGCCGCAACAGAGCAGCTTCGCCAGGCGGTTCTGGATGAAGCTAACGCCATTTGCGCCGAGGATGAGCAGCTGTGCCGGCGGATAGGCCAGAACGGTGAGCCGTTTATCAAAGACGGTGCGGCTGTGCTGACCCATTGCAATGCCGGAGCTTTGGCGACGGCGGGCCAGGGTACCGCCCTGTCGGTGCTTTTCGAGGCGCACAAGAAGGGTAAGCGTTTCAGGGTTTACGCCGATGAGACTCGGCCTTTACTGCAGGGCTCGCGCCTGACCGCGTGGGAGTTGCTGCAGGCCGGCATCGATGTCACGGTCGTCTGTGACAATATGGCGGGCTGGCTGATGAAGCAGGGCAAGGTCGATTTGGTGATAACCGGTGCCGACAGGATCGCCGCCAACGGTGACACCGCAAACAAGATAGGGACATACAGCCTGAGCGTCCTGGCCAAGGCGCATGGGATACCGTTCTACGTGGCGGCTCCTTCGAGCACATTCGACCTTGATATAGAGACGGGCGAGCAGATTCCAATAGAAGAAAGAGATGCCGACGAGTTGCGTTTCGTCGGCGACGGCCAGGTCGCTCCGGAAGGTGTCGATGTTTACAACCCCGCCTTCGATGTTACGCCCGCCGAAAACATCACCACCATAATCACCGACCGCGGGATAATTGAATCGCCGTCGCGTGCGACGGTTGCCCAGCACTTTAAGTAGCAGCTTTTTAGTTGACCGCAACTACCTCTTTTACTTCGGGTATGTGTTCCTTGAGCAGCCGTTCGACGCCCATCTTGAGGGTCATAATGGCTCCGGGGCAACCCGCGCAGGCCCCCTGAAGTCGCACCTTTACAGTATTGTCGGCTTCGACGGATATCAGCTCGATGTCGCCGCCATGGCTTTGCAGGTTGGGGCGGACGGCGTCGATAACGTCCCTCACCTTATCTTCGATTGTCTGTTCGGCGCCTTTTTCGCCGCAACCACAACTTTCGCACATAACCAAGTCTCCTACTGAGATACCAAGGCTATTATAACAGCCCTGTGGATGGCTGGCCAGCCATTTTCTACACATTCGTGACGGCAGCAGATCCTCGGCCGTATCGGTACTTCTGCGGGTTTTGAGACTTTTTTGAAAAAGATACAGTTTTTTCTTGACAAATGGGGGTGGGTATATAGTGTTATGAGTCAAGGTGAGATATTGGAGGCGAGCCGATGTATCGGCTGCTGCGAGAGCGGGCTTTTCAAGCTGCGAACCTTCAAGGCCGGCGGTTATACCGCGCGCGTTGTCGAGCATTTTGCGCTCAAGGCCCGCCGGTAGATAACGGAACAGGAGACAATTATCATGGTCGAGCCAGGAAGAAGATTGAGAATTTCATTAGCTTTGATTGGCTTTATATTGCTCCTTGTTAACCATATAGCTTTTCCGGAAAGCATAAAGTGGAACCAGGACGCCAACGACATTACACTTAACGCCAATGCATTAAAAAGGATGGGTGATATTTTGCCAAATTGGAGAATCAAGCAGATTACCTGGCCGTCGGTTACCGAAATCAATTCAAAGAGTGTTCAGGTCGGTAAGGAGCTAAAGACCTCTTGCATTGCCTGGCTGAGCAAATTCATGAACAAAGAATATTTGCCTGCAGAACTGGAGAAGAACCTTGTGGCCATGAAGAACTGGGGGCTGATTCGCAAGGAGTCGGAGCAAAAACGCCTGTGTGATGTGTTCATAACAAGATTCAGGAGGGGACCTTATGTTATCCATATACAGGAAAGTCCATACAATGTTGTGATAGCGGTTGCGGACGAACGACTCGCCAAAGAAACAAGAGCGAATCACAAGGACCTCGTAGTAGAGACAGCCACATCAGTCCTAAACCAGAACTTGAAACCCAATCCTGATTCAAACGACCTTCATGTATTTGAAGTCATTCGCGACGGGCACAAACTGAGTAAGATACTGTGGATCATCAATTCTGTTATCAATCGATGAAAAAGGAAGTACCTGTGGGGACTCTGTGAAGGCTTGGAAGATTGGAGCCTCGGTTGTAAGAGCAAAGATGGATGGCAGATTTGTGATCTTCGATATCCGGAAGCGAATCAAAGGCAAGAGAGCGTTTCCAGATCCATATGCTGATCGGTTCTGATTAAGACAGATGAAACCTATGTTCCATATGGCGATTATTCTTTCAGTCTATGTGGCTTTTGTACATCCAAAAAGCCAAGCAATAGGTTCTGTACAATAGGTTCTGTGGAACCAAGATGCAAAGCGCTTCCTTTTGAACAAGACTGAATCGAGAGAAACTCAGAGAGCGTTTCCGATCTGGAGGATTAAAGAGATTACGTGGCCGTCGGAGAAGACAACGCATACCTGCGAGGGCAAGTTAGCAAACTCTGTCGGCAAGACTGTTCCGAATATTCCTTGGCAGTACAGGGTTCCGTCGGGTACAAACCAATGGACCTCCATAGGCGGTACCGGCCC
>JAGHBX010000223.1 GCA_021160785.1 Planctomycetota bacterium
ATAAAAATAGCAAACGAAAAACATAAAGGGGAAAGAAAATGAGATCTTTTGGAATGACATTGACTGCCGTGTTACTTCTGCTGAGTTGTTCGGCGTGGGCGACGGTCTATAATGTGCCCGGAGATGCGGAGACGATCCAGGATGCCATTAATCTCTGTTTCGACGGCGACAGTGTGGTCGTCGATCCCGGAACATACACCGGGGCGGGCAACCGCGACATATCGTTATGGGGCAAAAAGATCACCGTGGCAAGCACAGACCCCGACGACGCGGCAACTGTGGGCGGCACCGTGATCGACTGCCAGGACAGCGGCAGCGGTTTTGTACTCAACTTTGGCGAAACCGCCGAGTCAGTTGTTGCGGGGTTTACGATAATCAACGGAAACGGCGGCCTGATGGGCGGTGGACTGTACATTGCATCCGGCAGTAGTCCCGTCGTACGCAATTGCGTTATTGTCGACTGTTCGGCGAGTCTCGGCGGTGCAATCGCTGTCGATAGCAGCTTGCCCACGATAAAGAACTGTCGGATTCTCGGCAATACGGCAGGTGTCGGTGGAGGTGCGCTGTATATCAACGGCGGAGGCCTCGGAGG
Organism: Planctomycetota bacterium; assembly: GCA_021160785.1. Classification (GTDB taxonomy): domain Bacteria; phylum Planctomycetota; class Phycisphaerae; order Sedimentisphaerales; family Anaerohalosphaeraceae; genus B28-G16. Next base: position 593 of record JAGHBX010000223.1, read on the forward strand.
TCCTCTCTTCGACAACTGCATTATCAGTGGAAATTCAGCGCCCAGGGGCGGAGCTGTTTACAGCCAGAATCCCGGCGTCCCTGTTTTTGCACACTGTACGATAACCACAAACACCGCCGAAACGTATGGCGGCGCGATCAACTGTTTCAATGAAAGCAACCTGATCCTGTACGGCTGCATTCTCTGGGACAACGCCGCCTCGGCCGGAACATCGCAAATGCTGGTCGGCGGTGTAGGTCTGCCCACCACGGTGGATGTGTCGTACTGCAACGTACAGGGAATTGACACGGATATTATGGTTTTTCCCGGCAGTGGCGTCGCCTGGGGGCTGGGCAATATCGAAGCTGACCCCATGTTCATCGAGGCCGGCTACATGGCGGCCGGCAGCACTTCTGAGCAGGCAGGCTACGTCGAGGGCGACTTCGGGCTCGCGGAGGAATCACCCTGTGTGGACGCCGGGGATCCCGACTATGTCGCCGAGGAAGGCGCCACCGATGTTTACGGTGCACAGCGTATTTTCGGCGAAGTGATCGATATCGGGGCTGCCGAGTTTGCAATCGAAGAGCTTGAAACCATTGAGGCAAAGATCAGATTTCGGCCCAAGGTGATCAGCCTGAGGGGCAGGCAGAAGTGGCTCTTCTGTACGATCAAGCTCAAAGACTACAAGGCAGAAGATATTGACACCGAAACCGTTGAGTTCTTAATGGGCGGTGAGAGCATCACGCCCATACGGGAAAAGAGGCGCCATCGGGGCAAAGACCTCAAAGTCCGCTTCAAAATGGACGAGATTCGCCAACTGGTCGGCGACTCGGGGAAAACAATAACGCTCACCGTGCAGGGCGTGCTCAAGGAGGGTGCGGTTTTTGCAGGCGTCGATACGCTGAAGATATATCGACCCAGAGGCAAACATCACAAAGCAAAGCCTCACGGGCAAAAATGCAGGTAAGGTCTAACAAAATCGCAAGTTGTAGACAATAGACTCAGGTTCGTGTCTGTTGGAACCTGGGCATCGTACGTGTTTGGCGCTGCCGGCTTTTCAAACGGCAACGCTGAACACGTGAAGATCCGGCATGGCCCGAATGCGATCCCAGGACGCAAACACGGTTTTTCGCAGATTCCAGGGTGTATCGAAGCGGCGGATTTATGTTTATTTAGTGCAGAAGCAGGGCGTTTTTGCCGAAAAATTGCTGGCCGATCTGTTTTTTTTGGAAAATTTGCCTTCGGCAGGATTTTTTGTCTTGAAAGGGTCAGGCTTTTTTATATACTGTTGGTTTCTTGTTGATTAGAAAACCAGTCGTCAATATCCATATTTTTTGAAAGTAGGTTCGATTTTTTATGATCAAGGTCAAGGCGCGTGCCGGTGAATCCGTTCAGCAGATGGTCAAACGCTTCAAGAAGATGTGTGAGAAAGAGGGTCTCATACGAGACATCAAGCGCAACAGTTATTATGAAAAACCATCGGAGAAGAATCGCCGCAAACGACGCAAAGCCCGCCGAATGGCCTCAATATCCAGTCGCTGATCGAGACATTTGCCGCTGAGGGTCTATTGGCGGCAATCGGTTTGCCAATTCTGCAGTATCCGCCGCAAGTCTTCAATATCCACCAGATTGTCATAATTCGCATCCTCTGGCAATAGCAGGCCCAGAATCCACTAAAGTATTTCCTTCCTCCTTCTACTCACTTGGTTAGTATTTAGTCCTGCGGTTATGTTGGTGCTGATAAAAAACGTGTACAAAAAACAAGAAGTTGAAAGATTGTATTACAAAAGGGATTTTGACCACGAAGGCATGAAGGGCACGAAGTTTTTCTTACAGGATAAGCTATGTAACCGGAGCCTCCCGGTATGGGTTATAATATGGGCTCGAGTGTATCGGCCCTGGGATTTTCCCTGGTGGTCGTTTAACGCCACAATAACC
>JAGHBX010000337.1 GCA_021160785.1 Planctomycetota bacterium
CCCATACCCCCCAGTCCCCTCATAAAGAAACCCACCCTCAAAAACAAGCCCCTGTGTAAAAGCCCCAACATCATGACGATAGCGCCCAACAACCCGACAACCATAAACAGGCCCGGACGCCACAGGCAAATCCTCACGACACCCACAAAAAAACACCACGACACCCATAAAAAAAACGCACGCGCAGCGTGCCACCCCTATATTTAACCCCCACGGAAGTGGGGGGACAACCAACAAAAACATCCGCATAACCTTTCGCCTTTCTTCAGGCCTTGCACAGGCAGTGAGTGCTGCTATAGGTGTAGTTATTCTTTCTTCCCTCAATTTCTTCGTAGCTGCAAATCCATTTAAGACAGGCATCTGTTGCATTACTCCTTCCGGGTTACTGTGATGGACATTGGGAATTCGAGATTGCCCGCCCAAATGGATTGTATGTCCGGGTCGATGTATGCGCATTCGCTGTCCGGCGTCAGAACAAGCATTCCTCGGTGTGTTCCCGTTTGCTCAATAGCCAGCTCTGTAAGATAGCTGTCAATTTGCCCGGAACTTCCTTTCCGAAATCTTCTACTTGAGGGCGAAGTCTTTACTTCGCCGTTTTCAAAGCGAAAGGATATTTGAAATGCCGCATCGGCTGGGCAGTCTTTATATACAATATGGGCCTCCACCGTACTACTCCGCCTGCCGGAAGGAGTACTGTAACCGCCCGTCTCATTACACGGCTGGGTTGCAAACGCCGCTTTCATCTTCGCATCAAGGTCCGGCCCTGAGACCAGTTCTACGAACTCAGCCTGTTCTTTGGGCACTACTTTCAGTTCCACCGGAATTATGAACTCGCACTGATAAACAGCTTCGTCGAACTTTGTCTGCCCGCGGCGATTGCTGCCGACGGTTGTCTGTGGGCCTGGCATTAGTTCATAACGGTATCGGATTTGCGCTTTATAGTCGCCGGGCTTATCGGGGAGGGGATGATAATGGAGAATCTGAGACTGATTTCCACCGCTTCCAGTACCGCCGTAGAAGTCATCGTCGAATTCCACGTATTCTTCGATTAACATTTTCATGCGTCTAAATCGCAAATCAAAACGTCGGGTCACGCTGAAGTTCACAGGCTTACCGATGCTGTAAGCGGACCTGGTCTTGAGGATGGGTGTTACCAGTTCTTTGAGAATCTCGTTTCCCAACTCGGTTTCAACTTTCTGCGTGTCGAGAAGTTTGGCGAGCTTCTCGCAAAGTTCTTTCGTTGGGCTCGCCCTGTATTCTTTGAGCAAATGCGAACTCCGGCGGCGGGACATAGACTCCATGACATTGCGCCCCGCCACAAAGACAGCAAACCATAAGGCTAACAAGAATAACAGCAACATCCGGAGTTTACGCATAGCGCCTTTTGGAAAAACCAACCTCCTGGTCTCAGCGTCATTTTTAGTCCGGGTTTCTGTGTTGTTGCTTCCATCCATTTTTCGTTCTCCAAAGGACGCTCTTGCTTGACACAATTCAGGCAATTAAAGGCACTATGACCTTTTCCCCGTCTTTCTCCAAAACCGTAAATTGTAAATCGCAATTTGTCAATTAAAAATCCCCCGTCGCATCAAAAAAGCGGCTCTGTTGGTGTTGGCGGTCTTATCCTAATCGGGCTTTGGCTTGCTGGTCGGCGCCAGGAAGAAGTCGTCTACGGCGGCATTGATGAGCATATTCGAAGCGCCAATCACTGCGAAATGCGCGTTGTCCAGCGCGACTTCCGTCTTGAAGCCGTCTCGCTGGGCGGGTGTAGAAGCCTGTCCCCAGGTCGAGGCCCAGACGCGCATGCGAATTCCTTTTGTGCCCGCCGGGATCCTGCCAAAACCCGCCACCTGAACGAATGTGCCGGGCTTACCCCAGAAATCCTTTCTCATATGATGCCGCTCCAAAACCTCATCCTCCGTCCACTCTGACGGGTCGTCGCTGCCGTAGAAGAACACTTCCCAGCCGCCTGCTTCGTCGCTGCAGTCGGCGTTATTGTCGTTATCACGCCCGGCGCCGCCAAGCCATATCCATGCCTCGTATAATTGATCGTTAGCCGACAGCAGATCCGCGGCGACAACGTCCTGCTGCAGTATAATCCGCCCCGAGTTCTGATGCGGTCCCTCTCCCTCGTAACCGGTCGTACCGGGCGTAAAGCCCAGCGTCCGCTCGCCAACCATCTGGACGGGTGCATCCCAGTCATTCATATCCAACTGCACGGAACCTCGCCCCATCGCAATCTCAGCCCATTCGGCATCGACCGTAGGCCTGTAAAAACCCCGGCGATCAAGCCGATATTGCTCAAAACCTGGGTCTTTGAGAATATTCGACCACCCGTCGGCACGCTGCACCGTCATCATCCCAAACAACATACCCAATATCACGACAGACCCCAACCGCCGCCGCCAACTGCACATGAACCTTCCCGAACCAACCGATTGTTTCATCACACAAACCTCACTCTGAGACCAAAAGCCTCAATTATACCATGTCTGATGCACCCAGAGCAAGCCGCCGGCTACTCCGTATACCCCAGGAATAGTGAGCTATTTTGAAGATTACCGATGCCGCCGGAAATGCCGCAGTTGGACAAAAAAACCGATAAAAACTTGCTTTTCCGCCACAAATGTGGTATAATGCACCGCAGAATTAAGGATAAAGCCACACCGAAAACAGGGGGAGTTACAAGCCATGCCCACAAAACCATCATCAGATAGAACGCGCGCAGCGTTTCGCCGTCCTGACAGTGCCGAAAGGCCGCCCTCCCCTGAATTCTGGATTCCCCCCAATTATGTGAAACGAACCCAATTCACACCCGCCCCACAATCAAAAAATGCGGAACGAACCCAATTCACACAAGCGGACAGCCAATTGCCAAAGGCCAACTGCCAAAAAATGCGAAACAAACCCAATCACTGTACGGGCACGGCATGCCGTGCCCCAAAAATGCGAAACGAACCCAATTCCCGCTTACCAGGTGTTCCGCTACCCCATATTTATGCGAAACGAACCCAATTCCAGGATTGAACGAACCTGCCAAAGGAGCGGAAGAAAGATTGAATTTGTGGATGGATGTGCTATTCTACCGGATACGAGGCTCGGTCCCGGCCACGGTCTGCCGGAAAGCTCTCCGAGCAGGGACAAACTCTTGTTTATCCCGGAATCCCGGATAAAGGGGGTATTACCTATGGAACACACTTCAGCCCAACAAGCTAATGCAAAAGTCGTCCGATCGACCATTCTGGACGTTGCAACCCATGCGGTGGTGGCTGTCCTGTGGCTTGTCATTATGATAATTGTAGTGCCGCGGTTCGCTACCACACTTACCGACATGACAGACGGCGAGGCTGCTCTGCCGGCACTGACACAGATCGTTCTGAACTGTTCAGTCTTTTTCACAAGGCACTGGTACGTTTACCCGATTCTTCTAAGCCCCGTGTTCGTAATGGACGCCACAGTCTATTATCTCTTGGCTCGCCACACGCATAAGGCGCTGGCCCACACATGGTATCTGCTGATATTACTCGCCCAGGTCGCCATCACCATACTCTTCCTTGGTGGCCTGATCCTGTCTGTCTATCAAGCGACAACCTCTCTGGCTGGATAAGCCAGACCCTAAGTCTTTGCCCGCAAAGGAGTTAGGAGCAAGGCTGCCCCGCGGCATCGAAGGATTCCTATTTGGGCCTTGCATGCTTATAGCCGGCATTAAGCATCAGGGAAAGACGCTCAACAATGTCCCCCATTCGGGCCTTGCCCGCGATGTTGGCATTTTCGGCGGGGTCTTCTGTATGGTCGTATAGTTCACGGGCAAGCGGTTTCTTTGTCTTTCTGTCCTGCCATTCGGTGTATCGGTATCGCTCGGTCCGCATGGAATAGCCCATGACCTTGCCGCGCGGATACTGGCTAAACGCCGCCGTCTTCCAACTCCGAGCCGGATTCTCGATCAGCGGCACAAAGCTCGTCCCTTCGCAGTGCCTAGGCGTATCAAGCCCCGAAAGCTCGCACAGCGACGGGTAGATATCGACAAACTCCGTAAGCGCATCCGTCCGGGCGCCTCTCTTCTTCTGCCCCGGCGCCGAGACGATCATCGGCACGCGCGTATCCAGCTCGAAATTGGTATGCTTGCACCACAGCGAATGCTCGCCGAGTTTCCACCCATGATCGCCCCAGAGGATAACGACAGTGTCCTTTCGAATGTCGAGTCGGTCGAGTTCGTCCAGCAGCCGCCCGACCTGCGAGTCGGTATACGACACGCACGCATAGTAGCCGTGAACCAGCGAGCGGGCAAGTTGGTCGCTGCACGGACCCTTCCTCGGGATGCCGTAATAGTTGCGAAGCTCCCCCCACGATGTGGGAGCGTACGAGGGGCAGTCCTTCGGCAGGAAGGGATTGTCCGCCAGCCGGATATCTTCGCCCTTGTAGAGGTCCCAGTATTTCTTCGGCGCGTTAAACGGCAGATGCGGCTTGTAGAAACCCATCGCCATAAAGAACGGCCTGCCGCCGCGCTTGAGGCGACGAAGTTCCTCGATCGCATGATCGGCATTAGCGCCGTCGGGATATTCGTTGTCAGGCACGTCGGCGGCTTCATACGCCGGGCCTCTGCCTTTCGAGCCGGGGTGCTCGGCATTGTATTTGTTCATCTGTTCGATGGCCTGCTGGGAGAGGTAGCCGCGACCCTTCCATGTCTTGCCTTCGCCAAGTGTGCCGGCACGGAACGGCGGGATCGACCAGCCGGGTGCGTCGTCGGAAGGATGGTGATAGATCTTGCCGATTGACAGTGTCTCATAGCCGTTGTTCTTGAAATGCTGCGGCAGCGACAGGATGTCGGGCATTGCCTTTCGCAAGGGCGTATTGAGGTCGTATATCCGCGTCGTGTCCGGACGGCAGCCGCTGAGGATGCTGGCCCGCGAAGGCGCACACACCGCCTGCTGGCAATAAGCGCGTTCAAAGAGAAGCCCTTCGGCGGCAAGCCGGTCGATATTGGGCGAGACGATATAGTCGGCGCCATAGCAGCCCAATTGCGGTCGAAGGTCATCGACGGCAATGAACAGGACGTTGGGCTTGCCCTTGCCGAACGCCCTGCGCGCGGCATGCGCCCCACAACTACTCGTTCCATACACCGCGGCGGCGGCGATTGTGCCTAAGAATTGTCTTCGGGAAAGGGTACTCATCTTTACGCCTCCTTATACCAAATCAATAAAACTTCTTCACAAAAACAAGTATTTGCCACCCTGAATCCCCTGACTGACAGGTGGCAAACAACAGAACTCACATAGTATAGAATTTATGGGGTCCGGTCAACCAATTTTGGCTGTTCGGATTTGGGGCTTGCGGCTCACTTTTTCCTTTTGACTCATGGCAATGTCTCTGTACAATACCACTCAGGCCCGCTCAGAAACTCTGACGGGACCGGGCAATATTAAACTGAAATGGCAGGTTGACGACGCTTAGCTGCGTCAGAATGAAAGGGAATAAGGATGCTCAAAGCCAAAGATATCATGCAATCCAGTCTCATAACCGTCAAAGAGGACACCCCCGTTATTGAGGCCATTAACATCCTGGGGCAAAACAAGATCACCGGACTGCCCGTGGTCGATGACGATATGACTCTTCTGGGTCTTGTCTCGGAAAAGGATGTCCTGGGCATCGCTTACCATGTATTGTCCGATGTAATAGGCAATGCAATGGATTCTAAGAAAATCGGTGATATCATGACTAAAGATGTTATCTCATTTCGCCTGGATGACAACCTCGCCGATATATGCCAGTGCTTTATGAACAAACCTTTCAGGCGCGTCCCTGTACTCGATAACGGAAAACTTGTCGGCATCATCAGCAGAAAAGACATCATTGCCCACGCCTTTGCGAAACTCAGCAATGAATAGCGCGGCATATTGGACGGGCAATCCTGGCGAACAGTGTTTTGATCAGATAAGGATCCTATTATGACGCAGTATTCGGTTAGTCCGGCGGGTGAGAAGTTCGCTATCCCCGAACAGAATGAGTATACACAAGAGATTGAGCGTTTGCAGCAATTGGTTGATGCGGCGCGTGCGGAAGGCAAAGAGATCGTTGTCGTCATGGGCGTGGGTTTTGTCGGTGCGGTAATGGCCGCGATAATCGCCGACACCGTGGACAAAGAGACGCAAAAGCCGAGTAAGTTCGTGATCGGCTGTCAGCGACCGAGTGTGCGAAGCTACTGGAAGATACCTCTTTTGAACAGGGGCGAGTCGCCCGTCAAGGCCGAGGATCCCGAAGTCGACCCGATGATATCGCGCTGTGTGTTAGACAAAAAGACCCTCGTCGCTACGTACAACAGCGACTGCCTCAAATTAGCCGACTGCGTCGTTGTCGATGTTCAGTGCGATTACAGCAAGCAGGACCTTGGCAATCTGCGCACGGGCGAGGCGGAGATGCAGGCGCTGGAGGCGACGATCAAGACCATAGCCGAAAGGGTCGATCCCCAATGCCTGACGCTGATCGAGACGACCGTTGCGCCGGGAACGACCGAATTTGTCGCCTGGCCGATTATGAAGAAGGCGTTCCGCACCCGCGGCATTGAGTCCGAGCCGCTGCTTGCCCACAGTTTCGAGCGTGTCATGCCGGGCAAGCACTATGTATCGAGCATTCGTGATTTCTGGCGAGTATGCTCCGGCTGCAATGACGAAGCGCGGGCGCGCGTCGAGAAGTTCCTGCATGAGGTATTGAATACGACGGATTATCCGCTGACAGTAATGGATCGGCCGATCGAATCGGAGACAACCAAAATCGTGGAGAATTCTTACCGGGCGACTATCCTTGCTTATCTTGACGAGTGGAGCCTGTTCGCCGAGCGAAACGGCGTGGACCTGATCAAGGTGATCAAGGCGATCAAGATGCGCCCGACGCACAGCAATATGATTTTCCCGGGCCCGGGCATCGGCGGGTATTGCCTGCCCAAGGACGGCGGGTTGGGCTACTGGGCGTACAAGCACATCTTAGGCTTCGACGATGACATCTTCAAGATTACGACCGCGGCGATTGATATCAACGATACCCGCGGTCTGCACGTGGCGACGCTGACGCGCGATGCCCTGCGGAATATGGGCCGCTATATCGCCGCCGCAAATGTCCTGCTCTGCGGGGCAAGCTATCGCCAGGATGTCGCCGATACCCGCTACAGCGGCTCGGAGATCGTCGTGCGAAAGCTGACCGAGATGGGCGCCGAAATGCACGTACACGATCCGTATCTGGAGCACTGGTACGAACTGGAAAAGCAGGATGTCTACCCCGCGCCGGGTCATTCGTGGAGCCGATTCTTCCGCAACCAGGACGAGCTGCCCAACATCCGCGTACAAAACGACCTGGCGCAAGCCTTAAAGGGCGCAGAAGCGATCATCCTGGCCGTACCGCACGAACCGTACCTGGACCTCGATCCAGACCAGATCGTAAAATGGGCAGGCGCGCCGATCGCGGTAATCGACTGCTTCGGCATACTGTCCGACGACAATATCCGCAGATACTTCGAATTAGGCTGTGAAGTAAAGGCCTTGGGCAGGGGCCACATACAAAGAATAAAAGAAAGCGTCCGAACAAAAACAAAACCATAAACCACAGAGCAAAAAACGCAAAAGTCGAGGGGACAAGCTGGAATGTTTACAATGTCCAGCCTTTTCGGTACTGGCGATGCAGATATTGGTTGGCTGCCTGATTGTTGGTGAATCTTATGTTTGGGCCGTCCCACTGGAGTTTCTTGTCGAATCGCATGGCAATATTGCCCAGCAGAGGCGTCTCGGTCAGAAGGCCGCTGTGTTTTACGAAATCGGAACCTGCCACCGGACCGCCTCTGCACGCATCGATCCACTCCTGGTATTGACCGGGCGAACGGGGCAGCACTTTCGGGGGCGTACCATAGGCTTTTCTCTTAGACTCCGGGATCAACACGTGATCCATCAATGTTCCTTTCTCGCCGATATAGATGGGAGACGATATGCGACGGCCTGGTTCGAGATCCTTTGGGCGGGGCGGCGTAAAACCGCTGTCGTACCAAGTGACTGTTACTGGAGGCAGTCCGCCGCGGGCCGGAAATTCGTAGTGCACTTTGAACTCGCGAGGGTGGATTTCCGGGTTGATTTCCTTGCAAGTCGCCTCGACAGCAGCGGGGTGCCTCAGCTTCAGCGCCTTAAAGACTGTCGAGAGAATATGGCAACCCATGTCCCCAAGGGGTCCGGTCCCGAAATCCCTCCAGTCTCGCCATCGCCACGGATGATACGCCGGATGGTAAGGCCGCTCCGGCGCCGGGCCCAGCCACAGGTCCCAGTCTAAGCCGTCGGGTACGGGGGGAGTCTCCGTCGGACGCCTGCCCCATACCGGCGGATCCCAGAACCGAGGTCCCAGGCTAATTTGCACTTCACGGACATCGCCGATGGCGCCGTCCAGAATAAACTCCTGCACGATGCGGGCTTTCTCTGACGCCTGCCCATGATTGCCCAATTGCGTAGCCACCCTGGCGCGGCGCGCCGCTTCAGTGATTTGCCGTGTTTCATCGACTGAGTAAGCAAGCGGTTTCTCGCAATACACATGCTTGCCTTTCCTTAACGCGACCATAGTCACTGCTGCGTGCGCGTGATCCGGTGTGGCTACCATAACGGCGTCGACATCCTCCTGCTCCAGCAGTTGGCGAAAGTCGGCATAGGCTTTGCAGCCTCGGTACTCTCCGACACCTTTCCGCCTGGCGTAATACTCGTCGACCAGCCGCCGGGCCGGCTCTCGTCCGCCCAACTTCTGCTCCTTCCCTTGCATCCAGTTCCACGAAATATAGCCCCCACCCTGGCGATTGACATCACACACCGCCACCACCTGCACTTCGTCAAGCTGTAAGAAGTTGAACAGATTCACATGGCCCTGTCCCCCCATGCCAATCAACGCCAGCGTGGTCTTGCCACTCGGTGGAACATGATTCTTCCCACTTAGTGC